>JAKAUH010000479.1 GCA_021818605.1 Planctomycetota bacterium | reverse complement strand
CGGGGCGGTCCGAGAGCGGCAGGCGATAGCGGCTCGGGATTGCCGCGGCGCCGCTTGGATGAAGATCGGTCTGAGTGCTCATTTCTGTTCTCCCGTCTGGCGCGGTTGTCATCGGCGGACGCTGGTCAGGGTTGGTGCCACTCGGCGGGCAAGTCCCGCTTCGTCTCGCGGAGGATCTCGATGATCGCCGCGCGATCCGCCGGGTCGAGCTGCGGGTCGTCCTTGCTCGATGAACGGCCGGTGAGGATCTCCAGGAGACGCCCGTAGATGTAGCTTTTCATCTCGGGGGGCAGGGAATCGAAGGCGCGGGAATGGATCAGATAGCTGCACGGGTAGCGGAATAATCGGGTCCTGAGGTCGAGGTCGCGGAGCGACCGTCCCTTCGAGTCGCGCGGGCCGCGGGCGGCGAACTCGGCGGCGAATTTGGAGGTGCCCACGATCGGGTCGGTTAGCCGCGTCTCGCCGGAGAAGAGCATGTAGGAGACGACGTCGTCGCCCGCGGAGCGGATGCGCGACTGGGCGCTCTCGGACGGTTCGTCGAGCGGCTGGCCGAGCGCCTTGTTCAGCTCGCGCTGGTAATAGAGCGCCATGCGGGTTTCCATCCCCGCGCGGGCCAGGCGGTTGAGCATGCCGGCCTGGTGCTCGAGGACCATCAGGGCGACGATGTCGCTGTGCGGGGTCAGGTACATCGAGGTCCTGAACCGATCCTTCAGATCGACGACGTTCACGCCCTGGGTATTGTCGAGGGCCTCGGGTTTGCGGCCCTTCGGGCAGATCTGGTTACCCATGTGTTTCTGCCGGCCGCTGGTGCCGGTGACGTACCATCCGCCCCAGCGCTGGGCGATCGGGCTGGTGTGGTCGGTGCGGAACGAGCCGTTGGCCAGGAGCGGGTTGCCCTTGAGGTCGACGTAGACCGAGCGAACCAGGTGGCCGGGGAGTCCCTGGTTGGCCGAAGAACTGTGGCAGAGCAGGCACGAGTCGGTCTGGCGCGTGATGGTCGGCCGGTCGTCGGGCTCCTGGTCGATCGTGTAGAACGCCGTGCCGAGCGTCTGGTCGGCCGCCGAGATCTCCATCACCCGGCCTCGGTTGCAATATCCGACCATCACGTCGTCGTTGAAGTAGATCGCCCGCGGCGTCCGGGGCGAGATCCGATCGCGCTGGAGGCTCGTCCGCGAGAAGACTAGGATCTGCGACGACTCGGGAACGTCCAGCGCCCGGAGCACCGACTTCAAATAGCCGTGCTTCGGCTCGTACACGAGTTTCGCCTTCCCGCTGGCTAGCCGCTCCTGCAGCGTCGCGACCGCATTTCGCGGTGTGGCCGTGCTGTAGCGGATCGGATCGCGCTCGATGTCCTGCGCCTCGGCCCGTGCCGTCAGCAGGCTCGCCAGGGCCATCAGCAGGGCCCGCAGCATCCGCTGCCGTCCACGGGCCGCCCGCCGGGTCTCGTCGCCATGCGCCGTCGCTCGCTCTGCCTGTCCCATCGTTCGGCCTCGCACCGGGGTCGGGAAAGGATCGGGCCGGTACAATGTGGACTCGGCCGGCCCTTTTAAGTTGTATTTAGAATCCATATTATAGTTCAGCGGCGGGTTGTCAACGGGTCGACGAATTTTTGCTCGCGGCGTGGAGCAGGGGGGGATGCGGTGCATCTGACGCAATTCTCGGATTATGGGCTGCGGCTGGTGCTGTACCTGGCGTGTCATCCGGAGCGGGTGATCTCGGTGGATGAGGTGAGCCGGGCGTATGGGATCTCGCGTCATCATCTGGTGAAGGTGGTGCAGGTGCTGACGGATCTCGGTGTGGTTGAGGCGCAGCGAGGGCGAGGGGGCGGGATGCGGCTGGCGAAGCGTCCGTCGGAGATCAACGTGGGGTGGCTGATCCGCCAGACCGAGCCGCATATGAACCTAGTGGAATGCTTCGACCCGGAGACGAACACCTGCCCGATCGCGCCGGCGTGCGGGCTGAAGGGGGCGCTGGTGCGCGCCCAGCAGGCGTTCCTGGGGGTGCTCGATCAGTACACGCTTGAGGATTTCCGGCCGCACCGCGAGCAGCTCGTCCGGCTGCTGGAGGAGTCGTTGCGGCGGGCGAGCGGGGCCGGTGCGTGACGGATGGCGGTGATGACATCCCGGCTGGTTGGGTTGCTGGTGCCGGCTCTAATGGGCAGGGTTCGGGGCCGGCCATCACCGGGCGTAGGGCCGGGCCTCAGCTGGGCTGTTCCCGCTGCGCGCGACGGGGGAATACGCGGACCCGTCGCGCCCCGGTGGCGCTCGCCGGGCGATGCCGTGCATGAGGCGGAGGATCCAAACGGCGGCGATGAGGCCTGCCAGGGCCAGCGCGGTGAGGCCGAACAAGGCATAGATGGTGGCGAAGACGAGGTTGCTGGCCTCATTGTTGATGAAGCGATACAACAGGACTCGGGCGGAATGCTCGGGCGAGGGTTGTCCCACGTCGTGCAACTCGGTCCGCAGTAACTCGGTGTGCCGGACCAGTTCGTCGGCCTGGATGGTATCGCGCTCAGCCGAGTACGAGTAATGGACCTTATGGCCGATGATCAGGAAGTTGATCAGCACGGCGGCCGCGATCCCGCCGCCGAAGAACTGGACGACTTGCAGGAGGGACCGGACCCGCTCCTCCCGCTCTGCGTCCCGGCTGGCGAGGCCATCCATGGCGACCATGAACAGGCTGATGCCCAGCCCCATCAGGGACCGGCCCGGCGCCAGTTCCCAGGTCCCCGGCGACTGGAACCAGTTCAGTTCGACGATGGTGCGCACGTCCCAGTAGGGCCACTCCATCGTGACGTACTGGCACATGAAGAACCCCGCAGAGAGCAGCACCAGGCCGACCACGGCGCCGGGAAGACCCAGGAGGCTGAAGCCGCAGCGCACGTACAGGCGGGACAGTGCGAAGCCGAGGGCCATGCCGATGGGTAGCGGCCAGATCAGCCAGGCGCGCTGCCAGGAGCTGAGGTTGACGATCGTTCCTCCGTAGGTATTCATGATGTAACCATAGAAGAACTGGCATGTACCTCCGAAGAAGAAGAGAACCAGCCGAGGCCAGTTCTCGGCCAGGAGGGCCCATTCCAGGTAGGGCCAGGCCAGCCAGAGCGCGAGGGCCAGCGAGCCGGCGGCAAGAGCGAAGGCGACCTCGATGTCGGGGCTCTCGAGCCAACCGTGGAGTTGCCCCCAGTGCAATGCATACAGGGCGGCGGCCGAGGCAACGACCAGGGGTGGCAGGTACGCCAGGGAGGCGCGGGGCGCCCGGGGCGGGACCTCGGGTCTCCTGCCCATCGAGAGCAGGGCCACCAGGCCGGTTGCGCACGCGGCCCCCTCGATCAGGAAGCCGTGCTGCCAGTCCGAGGTCTCGGAAGTCATGCTGGCGAGCGCGACGGCCCCGGGGCCCGCGACCGGGCAAAGGATCACGGCCCAGGCCAGCACGACATGCCAGCGGGGGTCGAGCAGGTGGGGTGTGGCGTAGATCACCAACCCGGCGCCGATGCCCGCCAGCACGCGACCGATCAGGAAGGCCGACAGCGAGAGCCAGACCTCGATGCCGTTGAGGAGGCCGCCGGCCGTCCCCATCACCAGTCCCGCGAGGGCCAAGGTCCGGCAGGACCAGCGCCGCGCGAGCGCCGGGCACGCCAGCATCGCGAGGGCGAGGCTGACGAGGTAGAAGGATTGCAGCGTATAGACCTCGGCCGCCACCCATCCCTGGCTCTCCCCGGTCTCGCGCAGGTTCATGGTATGGCCACCGGTGACGAGCAGAACCATCACCAGCCCTACGAGCGGACGCCCTTCGAGCAGGCGACCGGCGCTGTTCGTCGGGAGCAATTCCGACTCCGGCGGGTCCCTATTCGTCGCCATGCACGTTATTCTCGTCAGGGTCGAGGTGGTTGACCCAGGCGAGTTCCATCCCCTCGGGGGTCTGAATCGTCAGGGTCGGTTGAAGCAGCGGTTCGCCGCCGAGCGACTTCAATCGCCCGGCAATCTCGCGGAACGCTTCGGCGGTCCTGGTCTCCCTGCCCTCGTGCGTCATCCCCTTCCAGCCTGGCCCCGTCGTGAGGATGACCGGCAGCCGAAGCTCCTGCTGGTAGATGCCGACCCCGTAGGGCTGAACGATCGGTACCGGCGGCAGAATCTCAACCTTGCTATAGAGAGGCTGCCTGCCGGTGCCGGTCCGCCCGGTAGCCCAGGCGCGGATCGCCTCGGCGGTCCGGAGCTGCGCTGGATCGGAGATCCGGTTGGACGTGTATGCCGGGGGCAGGTCTCCCGGAGGATTTCGAGGAAGGTCGCGTGGTGGCTGACAGCCCGAGGCAGTGAGACCCAGGGCCGTCATCGCCACGATCAGGGACCACCGAGGAGGCATGATCTGGCCGCTGTTCATTTTCGTGCCCCACTTCCCGCGTCGACGGAGGGATAAAGGATGGTCTGCCACTCCCGGGGCACGGGGCGGAACCGCGTGGATCCCACGGTGATCTCGAACGTGTCCCCGGGTTCGAAGCTGGCCTCGGTGCCGCGCATGAAGCTGGCGTAACCGAAGCCGACCAGCGCGCCGATGCCCATCCCCCCCCCAATGAAGGCCATGTTTCCGGAGGAGAACTGCGCCCCGATGCTCGCCCCCATGCCGGCCCCCTCCAATCCGAGCAGGGTCGTCAGCAGCACTCGCCGCATCTTGGTGGCGAAGCGTCGGTCCGTCAGGTCCATCCGCCACGGTGTCCAGCCTGTCCCACCTTGGGCGGTCTGGACGAGCTGGACCATCTGGATCGAGACATATCCGGGGTGGCCGAATCGGCGCGGCTGGGTGATTCCCGTGATGGTGCCCCCGACCAGGATCGGGTACGGCGGGCAGGGTTCGACCACCTCGGCCAGGAAGCAATCTCCGCGCTGGATCGCCGGTCTGCTATTGAGTAGTCGCTCGCCCTGGGTCAGCCCATCCCTGGTGAACACCTGGCAGACCCGCAGCGTCACGGTCAGCCCGGTACGGAGCATGATCGGGTCGGTCCGGGGCACTGGCGCCGTTGAGATCGCCTCGAGAGGAGGCGCCACGTAGGGCCCTGGGGGCAGGGCCCTGGAGACGAGCATCCGCTCATCGGTCGAGAGGGGGAGCGGCAACGGTAAGGATGGCGGGGATTCCACCGGCGCCAAGGCCCCCCGACGGGTCGGTTCCTCCTCGGTTGGCAGCGCCGGCAGCGGGGCCGTTCGGGATGGCGATGGCGCCGGCATGGTCTGACCGAAGGGCGACCCGGGGCCGGGGCGTGCCGGTTGCGGCTGGGGGATCGTGAAGCCCCCGCTGCGCGACGGTTGCTGCAGGAATGGCGACTGCGCGTCCGCCTGCCGGACGAGGCCCAGCGTTCCGATGATGCAGGCCACCGCCGCCAGGGCCAGTAGCGCGAGACGCCGCGCGGGCCTCCGCCGGCGCATGGCCGGGATGAGCAATCGGTCACGGTCTGGCATCGGTACCTCCCTTCGGCTCGGGCACAGCCCGAGTACTCTCCTTCGAGGCCAGCCAGGGGAGCAGGCGGCGGTGGCCCTCCGGCGGTGGCTTCTGCCACACCGTCAACCGGGTGATCCGCCGCCGCTCCACGTAATCGAGCAATTGCTCCGTGGCCCTCAGCACATCGAACCGGGCCAGTTGCAGGTTATACCACCTCGTCCATCGGTTGGCGTCGGCCTGGAGCAGGTTGACCCTGGCACCCAGCACGTCCAACCAGATCGTCTGTTTCTGCTGATAGAGCCGTTCCATCCGCTCCAGCAACTCGTGCCGCAGGGCCAGCTCGGCCTCGCCCAGTTCCCACTCGTGGATGGCCTGCTGCCAGCGGTCCCAGGAGTTCCCGGCGTCGACCCCCACCTCCAGCAAGGCCTTCTCCAGTTCCAGTTGCGACAGGACCTCGTCGAGGCGGGCCTGGCGAATCCCCGACCACAGGCTGATGTCCACCACTGGCAGGCCGTACGTGGAGCCGAAGATCGCCCCCAGCGTGATGCCGCCGTTGGCGCTGGTCGCATTCTTGAAGCCGAGTTCGGCGGGTAGCGTGCCCTCGCCCAGCAGGCCCAGCACGCTCCGCTTCCGCTGCAATCGGGCGATCCGCAGGCCGACGACGCGGATCCGCACGTCCACCCGCTGCTGCTTGGCGAGCTGGACGGCCTCCTCCCGCGAACCCGGGAAGTCCGGCATCCAGCGCAGGTCGACCTCGTCGGGGTTGGCCAGGTCGAAGAGGTAGTCGTGGTCGATTCGGATCGGGACCGGCTGGCGCTGGGGGACGAGCAGGCGGCTCTGGTGCAGGACGATGCCCAGCTCGCGCCGGGTGATCCGGGCCTCCTTCTCCAACTCGGTCAGCAGGACCCCCGCCTTGTTCTCGGCGACGCGGGCCTCGGTCAGTTCCACGTCGTGCGCCTGTCGCTCGCGGACCTTGCGCTCGGTCAGTGCCAGCGTCTCCCGGGCCAGTTCCAGGCCGAGCCGCGCCGTGCGGAGGCCGTGATCGATCTGCTTGGCGGAGTAGTAGTCCTGGATCGCCAGCATCGTCTGCGACCGCCGCACCAACTGCTCCATGAGCACCTTCGCGTGGATCCCCTCCTCGGCGATGGGCAAGGCGGTGATTTGGCCCGAGGGGGCGATGGGGAAATACAGGTTCGCCCGGTTCAGGGCGGCCTGCTGAAGCATCGGGCTGCCCGACAGCAGCGCGCCGCCCGTGACGTCGGGGAGGATCAGAACCTTGCCGGGCCCGGCAAACTGGTTGAAGGCGACGGCCAGTTGGGGCAGGTTGACCAGGGGGATGAACTGTTTGAGGGCCTCGAACCGGGCGACGGTGGCCGTCTGCACCGCGACGTTGGCCTTCACGGTCTCCACGTTGGCTAGCGCCTGGCGGATGGCCGCCTCCAGGTTCATCGGGACCGGCGGCGCCAGTCGCTCCACGACCGGGGGCGATGGAGCCTCGCCCTCGCGAGCCGGCGCGGCCGCTGGAGCGCACGCGCCCGCCACGAGGCCGCCCAGCAGTAGCCAGACCAGGACCACGCCGACCGGTGGCCGGAGATGGTGAGGCGACCCGGTCGATCTCGGGATTCGAGGGTTCCCTCCCTGGTTCTCCATCGCACACCTCACCAGAACTTTGAGCCGAGACGCACGTAGCGGACGGTATCGATCGTGATCCGAGTCGACATGCCGGGACGGATGTGGTTCTCGTAGTTCTCCTTTTCGAGGAACCGGATGCGGACCGGAAGACGCTGGACCACCCGGACGAAGTTGCCGGTGGCGTTGTCAGGCGGGAACAGCGAGAAGACTGCCCCCGAGCCCCCGGCGACGCTCTCGACCCAGCCGTTGAAGACCTTCCCCTTGATCGCGTCCACGGTGATCTTCACCGCCTGGCCCACCCGGACGTCAGGCATCTGGTTCTCGCGCAGGTTGGCGACGACCCAGATGTTATTGAAATCCAGCGGCACGATGCTCAGGAACGGCTCGCCCGCCGCGAGTATCTTGCCGACCTGAATCGTGCGGCGGCTGATCACGCCCGCCCTCGGGGCCCGGATCAGGGTGTTGCTCAGGTCGATCCTGGCCCGCCGCAGCTTGGCGCCGGCGACCTCTTGCTCCTTTCGACGCGCCAGGGCCGTGGCGGTGGTCACGGCCGGCTGAAGTTGCTCAGCCTGAGCCCGTTTCACCTGCGCTTCGGCGTTGCCCAGCGCCTTGCGGGACTGCTCGAGCCGGACCTTCGCCTCCTTCAGTTGCAACTCGGTGGCCAGCACCTGGCGCTCGGCCCCCTTGATGTTGCCTTCCAGCGACTTGACCTTGGCGATCGCGTCCCGGTAGGCGGCTTCGCGGTTGTCGAACTCCTGTACCGGGACGTCGCCGGAGCCGGCGAGGCTCCGGTAACGCTCGTAGTAGTACCGGGCATTGTGCTCCATCGCCACCAGGCCCGGCAATTGCGCCTGTAATGCGCCAAGCACTTCCTTCTCCTTCTCGTGCAGCCGAGTATGAACCTCCACGGCGACCTGTGCGGCGTAGACCGCCTGCTCGGCCTCGGCCTGCGATGACCGTGCGGCGATCAGCATGGCCTCGCGGTCCCCAGTGGTGTAGCGGGTCGTCACCTCAGCCGCATCGGCGGCGTGCCCGGCCTGCTGGTAATCCGACAGCGCATGGTCCACGGCGATCTGGAATTCCACCGGATTGATCTGCGCGATTGGGTCGCCCGGCTGCACGATCATGTTGTCGTCGACGAAGAGGGCGACGACCTGGCCGTTCACATTGGAGGCGATCGGCGTGATGTTCCCCACGACGTAGGCGTTGTCGGTGTAGACCTCGGTCGTCGTGCTCAGCCACCAGTAGCCCCCCCCGCCGAGGCAGGCCAGCCCCAGTATCATCGGGAACCAGCGTCGCAATCTGCGAGATTCGCGAGGCATGCGCTGAACCCTTTCGGACCTAGGAGACTGTCAGAGTATTCGCCATTTGGCGACATAAGTCCTTGGTAAAAAGGATCTGCTTCAACAATGTATAAAATCCACAAATCATTTGAAATCAGGGTGTTATGTTTTTGGGGCCGATGGCTCGGACCGGCTCCCAGACCGTTGCTCCATTGATCCCGAGTCGCGGAGTGCCCTGTCCATGGCCGGACGAATTGACCGATCCGGGATCCGAGGCACCTCACATGTCCCGGCGGCACCGGGGCCAGGTCGGAGGTCGTCCCCGTGCGCTCATCATGAGGGACGTCGCGATTCTGTCTCGCCGACGGCGATGTCCGGTTCCAATCCTCAGGGCCACGAGCCGAGTTCCCGACCCAGCGAGCCGGGAGTGCCCGACGCGCCTTCGACGCCGTCATTACGCCCTACGCGATACGAGCGCGGCTGTGCAGGCCCACGACGGCTGCAGACTTCGGATTTCCTCGCCGCTCGACGACCAAGCCGCCTGTCATCCCTGAACTACTATCGGCCGATCGAACCAAGTGGTTTAGTTGTATCGATTGTGCCGCGCTCACGGCGAATACTGTCCTTGAGTTTGAGCCCTCTTCCCGCCCAGAGTCGGACCCATCTCCACTCATCGAGAACCAAGGTAACTCGAGGGCCCTTCTGCGACCACGAGCGATGGCCGTGGCGGATTATTCTGCATTTAGAATCCATGTTAGGGTCTATCGGCGGGTTGTCAATGGAATCTAAGGTTTTTTCGGACACTCCTCGCCGAACACTACTGGTCGGGCCACGGGCGAACCGCCCATGCCGGGCTCGAACCAGGTGGTGTTCGGCAAGGAGTGCCGTTTTTCGGCCTGATCCCGATCGGACTGGCGTTAGAGCGCGCTACGTTTGCATTGCATACGCCGCGCGGTGTCCAAACCAGCCTGCGATATCATCGGGAGTCACGTCATGCAAGGCCGAGGCGAACGC
>JAKAUH010001056.1 GCA_021818605.1 Planctomycetota bacterium | reverse complement strand
GCCCGGTGGCTCCAGACCGGCCAGGCGGCCGACGCCGGCGTCCGGACCGAGATCGCTTCGCTGGGCCGGTCCGCCGCCCAGCAGCGCAGCGTCCCCGGAGCAGATCCCACCACCGGCCCGGCCCGGAACACCCAGGTCGTGGTCGTGCTGAAGACCGAGCCTTTCCGGAAGAGCCGCGCGAGATCATAGTACGGCTGGAGCAGCGGCGGACCCACCCGGCCGGCAAACACCGCCTTCGTCCGCGCGATGACGCCCAGCAGCAACGGCGGTAGGCCAAGCGCCAGCAGAATGTGGACCGTGTTCCGAACCACCGACTCGATCACAACGTCCCTCCTAGCGCCAGAGCAGCAGGACGATCAGGGCGACGAAGATGTAGAGGACGTACATCTGGATGTTCCCCTGCTGGAACACCCGGAACCGCGAAAACAGCCACGCCCCAGTGCGGAACGTCGGCACCACGACCTCGTCGAGCACCACGTCGGGCACATCGCTTCGGAACTCGGCCACCCGCGGGAACAGCGGCAGATCCGAGGGCCTTCTCGTCCTCGGACGGAGCACCCAGCCGAACATCCCAACGAGCATCTCCGCGAACGAGGAAGAGGTGTACTGCATCCGCGGCGTCGGCGCCGCGTAGCCGCAGCCCCAGGTCGCCCCCGACGCCGCCTCGCGGCCGAGACGGACCCGGAACATCACGCCGACGACGATCAGAACCGCGACCTCGACAGCGCTCATCGCCGTCAACCAGCCCAGCGGCGCCAGCACCGAAAGCAGCGGACCGTCGGCCGTGATCGCCGGCGCCCAGGCGGAGATTCCCTGCTGGAGCAGCGGCGCGAACGGTAACGGGGCAAGCCCGATCGACACGCAGCAGGCAACAAGCACGGCCATCGGCACGAGCATGCTCGGCGGTGACTCGTGCGCGTGCCGCGCGTGCTCCGACCGGGCCGTTCCAAGAAAGACCGCCCCGTAGGCCTTCACGAAGCAGGCGACCGCCAGCGTCCCGATCATTGCCAGCGCCGGAGCCGCGAATGCCGCCCCGGCGAACGACCGCCCCGCGCCGCCCCCGAGCGTACCGAAAAGTCCCAGGTAGATGAGGAACTCGCTGACGAAGCCGTTGAGCGGCGGCAGGCCGCAGATCGCGACCGCCCCCGCCAGGAAGCACAGCGAACTCCACGGCATCGCCCGTGCCAGGCCCCCAAGGTGGTCAATCTCGCGCGTGCGGGTCGCGTGAACAACCGAGCCCGCGCTGAAGAACAGCAACGCCTTGAAGAGGGCGTGGTTCCAGACGTGCAACAGAGCGCCCCCCAGGCCCAGCACGATCCAGTCCGCGCGGCCGAGCGAGCGCCCGGTGAGGGCCAGGCCGATGCCGATCACGATGATGCCGATGTTCTCGATGCTGTGGTAGGCCAGGAGCCGCTTCAAGTCATGCTGTCCGATTGCGAATGCCACCCCGAGGACGCCCGACGCTACGCCCAGGCACAGGAATGCCATGCCCCAGGCGAGCGGCGGGTCAGGGACGAGCGACGTCACCCGCAGCAGCCCGTAGATCCCCATCTTGATCATCACCCCAGACATGATCGCCGAAACGTGGCTCGGCGTGATCGCATGGGCGCTCGGCAGCCAGATGTGAAACGGCATCAGTCCCGCCTTGACCCCGAAGCCCACCAACGCGAGAACGAAAATCGCACCCTTCATGCCGGGTGTCAGAACCCCCGGCTCCAGCGGCACCAGCATGAAACTGCCGCTCGCGGCGTGAAGCAGCGCGAAAAGCCCGAACAGGCAAAGGGTCGCGGTGTGGGTCGCGCCCAGGTAGAGATAGCCGGTGTCCCGGACCTCCTTTTGCTCGTCCTCGGTCGTGAACAGGAAGAAGGCCGAGAGCGCCATCACCTCCCAACCGAAGAGGAACAGCACGCCGTTGCGGGAGATGACCAGGAGTGCCATCCCGGCCGTGATCACCCCGTAGAACAGCCGCAGCTTCCGACCGTTCTCCGGGTGCTCGCCCGCGCTCCAGTATCCCAACCCGTAAATGCCTCCCAGCATCGAGATCAGGAAGACCGGCACCAGGAAGATCGCCGACAGGCCGTCAATCGCCACCAGGAACTCAGCGCCGGGCAGGGACCACGGCCAGGCGACGGGCCGGCTGTCTCCAATCGTCCAGAACCGGACGACGCCGCCCAGTCCGAGCGCATTGCCCAGCACGGCGATCGCTGTCGTCGCCCACTGGGCGCCGGACGATCCCCGGCGCGCGAACAGCCCAGGCAAGCCGCTCAACCCGACGACGGCGATCCCGATGAGGACCAGGATTTCGCTCACGACTGCCCTCCATCACCTGCGGATGGACACCCAGGCCAGGGCCAGGACGACCATGAGCCCTATGTAGAGCAAATAGACGTGCACCTTCCCCTGCTGGAGAATCCGAAGCCGAGAGAAGCGGTCAGCCCAGCGCCGGAATATCGGCTCGTACACCCGCTCGCTGATCGGGTCGGGGCAGGAGGAACCGAACTCGCCCCACGAAGGAAACACCCCCCGCGGCGCCCGCCGCGTCGTTCGCGGCCGGAGGAAACGTGGCAGAAGGTGCTCACCCACCATTTCCGCGAACGACCGCCCCGTGTACTGCATCCGCCCGCTCGGCCTGGCGTACCCGCACCCCCACGTCGGACCCTCGGAAAGCTCGCTCCTCCGGCAGACAAACCGGAGTCCCGCCGCCGCCACGCCAATCGCGAGCAACACGCTGATATTGAGCTCGCCCAGGACACCAAGCGGCGCTTCCGAGGACTCGAGTCCCCGCGACAGTCGACCCGCACCCTGGCCCAGCACCTGGTCCAACGGGTCCGCGAGCCATCCCGCAACCGTTCGCGGGATCACCGCGACGACCAGGCAGAGGCCGACGAGGACCGCCATCGGCGCAAGCATCCAGGGAGAGGACTCATGGGCGTGCCGCGCGGCGTCGCTCCGCGGCGTACCCAGCAGGACGATGCCCGTGAGGCGGACAAACGCGATCGCGGCCAGGCCCCCAACCAGCGCCAGGAGGCCCACGGAGAGGAGTGCTGTCAGCGCACGCACGTCGTTCGTCGCGAGCCCACGCTTCATCAGGCTCAGGTACATCAGCCATTCGCTGACAAAGCCATTCAGCGGTGGCAGACCGCAGATCGCCACGGCACCCGCCATCATCGCGGCGCCGGTCCAGGGCATCCGCCTCATCAGGCCGCCGAGCCTCTCCATATCCTTTGTACCCGTCCCGTGCAGGACGCTCCCGGCGGCTAGGAACATCAGGCCCTTCATCAGGGAATGGTTCCAGACGTGGAGCAGCGCCGCGACGGTCCCCAGCGCCGCGACGGTCGGCAAGCCGCCGGCCTTCGCCCACAGACCCACCCCCAGCGCCAGGCCAATGAGCCCCATGTTCTCGATACTGGAATAGGCCAGCACGCGCTTCACGTCACGCTGGTTCAGCGCGAGCGAGACCCCCACCAGAGCCGTCAGCAGCCCGAGAAAGACGAGTGTGAGCCCCCACCACGCGGCGGGCGGGCCCAGGAAGCTCAGCACACGCAACAGCCCGTAGAGACCCATCTTGATCATCACGCCCGACATCAGGGCCGAGACGTGCGACGGAGCCGCCGGGTGGGCGTCGGGTAGCCACACGTGGAAGGGGACGAAGCCCGCCTTCGCCCCAAAGCCGATCAGCGCGAGGATGAAGATCAGCCCCGACCAGCCCGCGTCCAGGGGCCGCATCGTCAGGAAAGCGCCGAACTCGAGGCTGCCCGCTCGCCGTCCCAGAAGCACGAAGGCCGCGATGAGGAACGCAACTCCCAGGTGGGTCGCGACCAGATAGACCCAGCCGGCTCGCCGGACCTCCGCTTTCTCGTGCTCAAACGTCACCAGGAAAAAGGCCGAGAGCGACATCAGCTCCCAGGAGACAAGGAACAGCAGTGCCGTGCGGGCGAGCACGACCAGCACCATGCCGGCCACAAACGTGTTGTAAAAGAACCACGAGCCGATGAGCGACTTTTTCCCCCGGTAGGCGAGCATGTAGCTCGCCCCGTACACAGCCGCGACGGCCGAGAGAACCAGGACCGGCAGGAGGAAGAACGCGCTCAGGACGTCGAGGCCGATCGAGAACGCTCCATGCGTCGCATCCCAGCGGAGGCGCGCGGTGACGTCTGGGCCCCCACTCAACCTGCGAAGCGTCGGAACCAGCCCAATCGCGCACCCCACGACGGCGATGCCCGCGCCGCAGGCCGACGGCAGTGACGCCAGAAGGCCAGCGCCGATCGCCCGCCCGGCGTCCGTCGATCGATCCTGTTCCGCCATGACGTCCATGATAGGTCTTACCTTCCCCCGTCGGCGGCTGGCGCGGTGAGGCTTTCTTCGACGCGGCTCGCCTCCCGCAGGATCTCTTCGCGCGGAGCCTGCCGCATCACCGCCGCCTTGAACCCCTCGTCGTGAAGGGCGTACGACAGCCGGGAGAGCGTTTGCAGGTGCGTCCGCATGGTCGGGCAAATGAGCGAGAAGAGCACCCGCACCGGTTTACCGTCGAGCGCCCCGAAGTCCACCGGCCGCTCCAGAAAGCAGAGCGTGACCATCGGCCGCTCGACTTGCAGCACGATCGGGTTGCGCACGTGTGGCAGCGCGACGCCGTCCCCGATCGCGGTCGTCGCCGACGCCTCCCTGGCCAGGAAAAGTCGCAGGAGCAGCTCGCGGTCGACTTCCTCCGGCAGGGGAAGGACATCCACCATGGACCGGAGGGCAAGCTCTTTATTCGTGTCCTTGATCTTGTAGAAAATGCCCCCGGCCTCCAGCGCTGCCAACAGGCTCGGCCCCGGCTCGTCCTCCCCCTCGAGATGGTCGAAAACCTCCACCGAAACCTTGATCCGGTTCGCCGTGGCCCACTCCAGCAAGTCAACCCGGTTGAATCGGTGCTGCCCCCCAACATACTGCGAAGGAAGGCCCCGCTGTTTGATCCAGCGAATCACCGTCGATTCCGCGGTGTTCAGAAACCGGCTCACGTCGCGGACGGTCAGTTGCACGCCTTCAACCCTCCCCCGTGGAAATCATCCCCACTTCGGCCTTCACACTCCAAGCCGCACCTCAGCCCGTCCCGGGAGGATCCTGGCCGGCCGCGGCCAGGGACAGACGCACCTCGGGCGCCACGAGCGCCTGCTCGGCCCGCCGGGCCTCGCGGAGGATCTCCGAGCGCGCCTCTTGCCCCGAGATCGCGCGGCGCACCCCCGGATCCCTCAGCACGAACGAGAGCTTGGACATCAGGTGCAGATGCGCCCGCGCGGTCGGGGTAATGATCGTGAATAGCGTATCCACGGGCTTGCCGTCCAGCGCACCGTACTCGATCGGCCGCTCCAGAAAGCAAAGCGAGAGCGACGGCCGCCCCACGTGGAGCACGACCGGGCTGCGGACATGCGGAATCGCAATCCCCTCGCCGATCGCCGTCGGCGCGATCGCTTCCCGAGCCAGGAGCACGCGCAGAAGGAAACCCCGGTCCACCTCGTCCGGCAGACGGAGCAACTCCACCACCTCGCGCAGTACACTCTCCTTGTCCTCGCCGGAGACCCGATAGAAAACCCCCCCGGCCTCCAGCGCATCGAGCAGCGACGGCACGGACTGACCCGCCGCCTCCGGCTCCGCAAATATCTCACTCGACACGTTCAGTCGCCGAGACGTCGCCCATTCCAGAACCTCCGCCCGATTGAAGCGGTACTGGTCCTGCACCCGATAAGCCGGAATCGCCCCCTGCTTGATCCAGCGATAGATCGTCTTCTCGGAGACCTTGAGCAGCCCGGCAGTATCGCGGACGGATAGGTTCATGAATGCTGTTCGCGTCCGGGAAGGCGCAGCCAACGAATTCACTGGCGGGCCGAAGGCGACATCGTCAACGAACTCGTCACCCCATCGCAACGAAAGACCATCTGATACCGGAGAATCGGCGATCAGCCGAACCCACCGAACCCACCGAACTCAGGACGCCGGGTTCGGGGAAATCGACGCTTCCCGGCGCTCGATCGCCTGCGCGAGCATCGACACGATGAGCGCGTTGAGCGAACTCTTTTCCTCCCTGGCCCGGCTCGCCAGACGTTCGTGCATGGGAGGCGGCATCCGGATCTGGAAATGGACGACAGTCTCGGGCATTGATACCACTCCTCAAAGGCACACAAAGGATCCGTGCTGGGCCGAGAAACGACGTTCTCAGTTCCTTACTCGCACTGACATCTCTGGACACTATGGCAGCAATCTACGCAATTGTCAAGACAGAAGGAGAGTCGTCCTTTAACGAGACACCTGTCCGTTGATCCCGACTCAAGCCTGCCATCATCCAGTTCTCGCGGTGGATGGGATGGTGATGCCGGCGATACGCGCCCGGCCGGTGGTGGCTGGTGTACAATCGCAGGATCGCGCAGGCGAGATCCGGAGGGTTCGGGTGCCGGCAGGAGATCGACGATGAGCGTGATGGACGACGAACCAGTACTGGCCGAGGCCGCGGCGATCCGGCTGCTGACCCGGGCGACCTGCCCGCACTGCTGGGAGACCTTCGCGCCCGAGCAGGTGCTGTGGATCTCCGAGCACGTCGAGCTGCTAGGCGACCCGATGCTTGGCCCTGAGCGCCAGCAGCGGTTCCTGCCCAGCCGGTTCAACGTCGACGGCGACGCGATCGACGCGCGTGGGATGATCTGCCGCAGCCTCGCGTGCCCGCACTGCCACCTCGCCGTGCCGCGGGCGATGCTCGAGATGGAGCCGCTGTTCCTGTCGATCCTGGGCAGTCCGGCCAGCGGCAAGTCGTACTTTCTCACGACGATGACCTGGCAACTGCGGCAGATCCTCCCCATGCATTTCCACGTCGCGTTCACCGACGCGGATCCGACCTCGAACCGGACGCTCAACTCGTGGGAGGAGTCGCTGTTCCTGAACCCCGACGAGCACCGCGCGGTTCCGCTGGGAAACCTGATCCGCAAGACCGAGCTTCAGGGCGAGCTTTATGACACGGTGGCTTACGGCCAGCAGACCGTGAGCTACCCGAGGCCTTTTTTGTTCGCGATGCGGCCGCAGAAGGGCCACATGCACGCCGACTCGACCAGGCTGGCGCGGATGCTCTGCCTGTATGACAACGCCGGCGAGCATTTCCAGCCGGGCCAGGACACGGCCTCCAGCCCGGTGACGCGGCACCTGGCGCGGTCGCGGGCGGTGATGTTTTTGTTCGACCCGACCGCGGACCCGCGATTCCGCACGGCCGGCCGCAGCCCCGAGGGCGCATCGTCTGCCGCAGGCCGGCTCAGCCGGCAGGAAACCATCCTGAATGAGGCCGCCGAGCGAATCCGCCGGCACGCCGGACTATCGCATACGGCGCCTTACGACCGGCCGCTCGTGGTGGTCCTGTCGAAGCTCGACGAGTGGAACCATCTGCTCGACACCATGGGCGACGGCGAGCCGTGGCGCAGTCAGGCCGGCGTCACGGGCGTCGACATGGATCGGATTGAGCATGTCTCCGACCTGCTGCGCCGGATTCTGATTCATTATTGCCCCGAGACGGTCGCCGCGGCCGAGGCGTTTGCCCGCGATGTGACCTACATCGCCATCAGCTCGCTCGGGCCCAACATCCGGTACGACCCGAGGACGGGGCTGCCGACCGTCCGCCCGGCCGAGATCCAGCCAATCTGGGTCACGGCCCCCCTGCTCTTCTGCGTCTCGCAGGCCGCGTCGCGCCTGGTCCCGCGGTTCGTCAAGCGCAGTCGGAGTGGATGAAAGCCCCGGGGAAACCGCCAGGTCTCGCGGACCCGCCCCGTGGTCGGGGCCCGGCCGCCCCCCAAGCGAACCGGCGCGGATCCCTGCCGAAACGTCGCGCCCAATCCGGGTAGTGTTCGGCGAGGAGTGTTCATAATCCGCTGAGCGGGCTGGCGATCCCTCACGGCGGTGGATCATCATGAGGGCGGGTTCTCCCAGGGTGCAGGATAGGCGGATCGTCGGAAAGAGGTCCGGAGGGCTGCCACATGAATATCACCTTCGTCGAGGGCGACCTGCTCGACCAGCCTGTTGACGTGATCGTCAACGCGTGGAACCGTAACGTCATCCCATGGTGGCTCCTGCTGCCCCAGGGCGTCTCGGGGGCAATCAAGCGGCGGGGTGGGACAGCACCGTTCCGGGAACTCGGCCGGCATGGGCCGATCCCGCTGGGCGGGGCCGTCCTGACCTCCGCGGGTCGGTTGCCGTTCCGGGCGATCATCCACGTCGCCGGGATCAACCTGCTCTGGAGGGCGTCCGAGCGATCGATCCGGGACTCGGTGCAGAATGCGGTCCGGCTGGCTGAGGACCACGGCTTCCGCTCCCTGGCCCTTCCGCTGATCGGGGCCGGGTCGGGCGGATTTGCTTCCGAGCGTGCCCGGGCCGCGATGCTGCAAGAGATCCAGACGCTGAATGCTCCGCTCGACTTCATGCTCGTCCTCTTCAAGAAGCGACCGTCCCAAATTTCAAAAAGGACAATTCAAAAAACTCTGTAGCAAGGAAACCAATTCAAAAAGAATTCAAAAATGACAGGCGCTTTCTCGTTGCTTCGGAATTCCAAAAAGGGACAAAGGCACGGGCACTTTTGTTGCTTCGTACCGTCTTGGTCGCCAGGTTGCGTGAATGTCCCGGCGACGGTAACCTGGCCGTCCCTTGTCGCCCCCGTCCCTGTCTCAACGCGGGGTTGGCCGGAATCGGGTTGCGACGAAGCAAAGTCCCCAGGGTTTACCAATACATGCGAACGGCCGCCGAAGGACTCGGCAGCGGTGATTGTGCCGCGCGCGGGGCGCGGCTACGCTGGATCCCGTGGACGGCTCCGGCGTTTGGCAGCCGGGGCAAGCATGCATCGGCCCGACGGTTCCGCGGTCGGGTGGCCGTGTATCGGGTTCCTGCAAGCATGGCGACCTTCGTCGGAATCGACCTGGGGACGACCAACTCGGCGGTCGCCCATCGCAACGCCTACGGCCGGCCCGAGGTGATCGCCAACCGCGAGGCGCAAAATGTGACCCCGTCGGTGGTGTACTTCGGCACCGAGCCTCCGGCCGTCGGCCAGGAGGCGAAGGAGTGGGCCCGGCTGGGGAATGAGGAGATCGCCAGCTTCTTCAAACCCCACATGGGCAACGCCCAGTTCCGCCTGGAGTTCCACGGGCGGTCGTACTCGGCGGCCGATCTTTCGGCGATCGTGCTCAGGCGGCTCAAGGAGGATGCCGAGGCCCGGCTGGGCGACACCGTCGATCGCGCGGTCATCACGGTGCCGGCCTACTTTGCCGATCCCCAGCGCAAGGCGACGATCGAGGCCGGCAAGGCCGCCGGTCTCGAGGTCCTGCGCATCATCAACGAGCCGACAGCCGCCGCGCT
>JAKAUH010000422.1 GCA_021818605.1 Planctomycetota bacterium | reverse complement strand
CCCGGGCCTGGTCTCGCGGCTGAAGACCGAGATCCAGGGCCCGCGGATCGTCGTCACGGGCGACGCCGACACCGCGGCCGGTCTGATCGCCGCCGTGGTTCGCCCGGCGCGCGACGCATCGACCCGGTCGGCGTGTGTCAACAACGAGAAGCAAATGGCGCTCGCGCTGCACAACTACGCCAGCGCCCACAAGGTCAAGTTCCCGCCCGCGTACACCACGGGCAAGGACGGCAAGCCGCTGCTGAGCTGGCGGGTGCTGATCCTGCCCTATCTCGAGCAGGAGGCGCTCTTCAAGGAGTTCCACCAGGATGAGCCGTGGGACAGCCCGCACAACAAGGCCCTGATCGACCGGATGCCCGCGATCTACCGGTGTCCGTTGCAGACGGTCGGCTCGGCCCGCGAGGGCAAGACGCGGTACGTCGGCCTGCGCGGTCCGAACACGATCTTCCGCGGCGCCCAGGAGGTCGGCCTGCGCGACATCACCGACGGTACGAGCAACACCATCTTCTTCCTCGACGCCGGCGACGCCCACGCGGTGGTCTGGACGAAGCCGGACGACCTGGACATGCCGGCCGACGAGGCGGCCCTGAAGACCGTGCTCGGCGCGCACCCGACGGCCCACAGTCATGGCACCAACTTTGCCTTCGCCGACGGCGCCGTCCATTTCCTCCGCGACGGGATCAAGTTCGCCACGTTCAGGGCCCTTGCCACGTTCTCCGGAGGCGAGGCGATCTCGGCGGAGGATTTCTAGCGGCGAGTCGATGGTGGCGAGTGGCTCGAAGGGAGTGCCGCTCGCCTCTCCCTCCGAGCCACTCCTTCCTCCACTCCCCAGGCTGACACCCGGCACCCCAATTGCTTATCATCTGCGGAGTACGGGCCATGAACCAATCAGCCGGCCGAAAAGCAATGGGGACCACAACGATGTCGTACGGCGATGACGGCGGATACCAGGAACGCAGGGGTCTACCGATCGGACGGCTGATTGGCGCTCTGGTCATCGCGCTGATCGGGATCGTCATGTACATGAGCAATACCCAGATCAACCCCGTCACGGGCAAGAAGCAGCACGTGGCGATGACGGTCGACCAGGAGATGCAACTGGGCCTCCAGGCGGCTCCCGACATGGCGAACAAGATGGGCGGCGACGTCACCCCGGCCGAGGATCCCCGCGCCGCGCTCGTCGAGGAAGTCGGCCGGCGACTGGTGCGGAACAGCGACGCGCGCAAGAGCCCGTACGTGGAGAACTTCCACTTCCACCTGCTCCGCGACCCGAAGACGATCAATGCGTTCGCCCTCCCGGGCGGCCAGGTCTTCATCACCGAGGGCCTGTTGAACGACATGCAGAACGAGGCCCAGCTCGCGGGCGTGCTCGGCCACGAGATCGGGCACGTGATCAACCGGCACTCGGCGCAGCAGATGGCCAAGGGTCAGCTTGGCCAGTTCCTCAGCACGGCGTTTGGCGTGGGGGCCAGCGGCGGGGATGACGGCGGCCGGCGCGCCCAGATCGCCGCGGCGATGGTCAACCAGATGACCCAGCTCCACTTCAGCCGCGAGGACGAGTCCGAGGCCGACCACTACGGTCTGCAATACATGGCCCAGGCCGGGTATGACCCGACCGCGATGCTCGACGTGATGAAGATCCTCAAGGCCGCGAGCAAGGGTTCGCATACCCCCGAGATGCTCGCCACGCATCCCCTGCCCGAGACCCGGCTCGAGGCGATCCGCGACCAGTTGAAGGAGTCCTATCCCGACGGGATTCCCTCGAACCTCACCCGCGGCCGGAGCCTCCAGCGCAGCACCAGCTCCGGCACCGGCCCGGACGATCTCGACATGCCTTGACCAGGAACACCCGGCGCCGCCGCCGGAATCCCCTTCCAAGACGAGAAAGGACCGGTCCCCGATGACCGCCGCAGGATCGTCAAAACACCCGGACCTCACAGCGAAAACCGCGAGAATCCAATGCGATGACGATCCCTGCTGCCCGCGACCGGATCGGTCCTCTTTTTCGTGGGATTTCGTGTTTTTCGTCGTTCCTCTTTTCGGTGCATCGCCTTCTGGCGGGCTCGATCGGTTCGACGTGGTTTCGGGCGCTCTAGGTCTCGTCGATGTCGGCGAGGTAGCTCTCGGATTCGAGTCCCTTGATGTACGAGAGGGCCTCGTCGAGCGTGCCGACCGGCTGGCCTGGCACGCGCCCGGCGTCGTCCAGCTCGCGCAGGAGCTTCAGGTCGTCGAACCACTCGGACTCCTCCAGCTCGCGGCGGAGTTTTCCGCTGATCGGCCGGTCGCGTGTGGCGAGCAGGTCCATGTGGTGCTCGATCAGCCAGAGGGTCCGCGGCGTGACCGCCCCGCGCAGCGATTCGACACCCGCTCCGACGTGATCCGAGGGGTCGATCGCCTCGCCCACGTCGTGCAAAATCGCCGCCAGCAGAAACTCCTCGTCATAGGGCCGCTCGTCGCGCGCCAGCTCGAAGACCTGGAGGCTGTGATACAGCGCGTCTCCCTCGGGATGCAGCCGGGCGTTCTGCTTGACGGATTCCAGCGGCAGGAGCCGCAGCCGGTAGATGGTGAACCGGTCGATGTGCTCGGCCATCACCGGGACGACGGCGTCGGCGTCGGCGTCGGCGTCGGCTTCGGCGGTGTCGTCTCCCTGTTCGTCCGAAGGTTCGCCCCCGACCTCAACCTCACCCATCCCGGTGGCCCCGCGCCAGATCGAGACGAGCTGCTCGCGGACCTCCTCGTCGGACGGCAGGTCGCCCGGCCGGATGCGGTGGCCCAGCACGGCCGCGGCCTTGCGCTTGGCGACGTACAGCTCGTTCGGGCCGGCCGCGTCCAGCCAGTTTCCGGGCTCCTCGGGGTTCGCCGGGGCGATCGTCGGATACAGCCGACGCGCCGCCTCGAGCGCGATCTGCGCCCGCATCCGGCCTGTCGCCTTCGGCACCTTGTAGCGGTTGCGAAACCTGTCCTGCATGGGGAAGACCTCGAAGGGGCGGACGGCGTGCGGGATCACGCCGGGGCCCGGTTAGCGGGCAGAGGCAGCCAGTGTCGGGACAGCCTGGCAGACCGCGTCCGTCATGACGAGCAGGGCCCCGCGACCCGCCCAGTCCGAGAGCAGGCGGGATTCGGCCTCGGGATCGATCGCGCGGACCGCATCCACGACCACGGCGACCCGCTGGCCGCGCGCCAGCAGTCCCTCGACCGCCGCACGCACGCAGTAATCGGTCGCCACGCCGTACACCACGAACCTCGGCCGCGAGGCGCCCAGCCGCTCCACCAGCGCGCCGGCATCCGGCCGGCTGAAGACGTCGAACTCGCGTTTGTAAAGAGTCAGGTGCCGGGGCAGGTCGCCGGTCAGCCGATCGTCGACGCCCAGCACGGTCGACTCGACGCACTCGGTCTCCTTGATGCGGCGCTGACCATCAGCGCCGGCCATGCAGTGCGGCGGGAACCGCGACAGCTCGGCATCGTCCGGCAGGTGGCAACACGCCGTGGCGAGCACCGGGATCTCGGCACTTTTCGCCGTGCGGGTCAACCGCGCGAGGTTCGCCACGATCGCCCGCGAGCCGGGGACGAAGAGCGCTCCGGATTCCTCCAGGAAGTCGCGCTGGGTGTCGATGTCCACGAAGACGAATGGCCCATCCATCATCTCGGGGTTCCTCCTCGCCGCGCACGCCAGGCGCCGGGCCGTCGAAGGCGGCGGCGTTGCCTGATAGCATTAGTCTCACTGTAACGTCCCGGCCCGGGGACGTCGCGACCAAACCAATCATGCTGTCCGGGGCAGCCGTTGCCCTGGGGCTCGTCCCGTCGGCCGGTCGCGGCGTGGGCCATACGTCCTCTCGTCATTGCCTCTTTCATTCACACCCTGGGCCCACGAAAGGTCGAGGTCAGCGTCATGCGAGTCCTGATCACCGGCGGTGCGGGTTTCATCGGGTCGCACCTCGCCGAGGCCTACCTGGCGCGGGGCGACGAGGTCTTCATCCTCGACGACCTCTCCACCGGCAGCATCGAGAACATCCGCCATCTCAAGGCGGACCCGCGGTTCCACTACACGATTGAGAGCGTCCATCACGGGCCGACCGTGGCCGAGCTGGTGGACCAGTGCGACGTGGTGTTCCACCTGGCGGCGGCCGTGGGCGTCCGGCTGATTGTCGAGAGCCCGGTGCGGACCATCGAGACCAACGTGCACGGGACCGAGGTGGTCCTCGCCCGCGCCAACAAGAAGAAGAAGAAGGTGCTGATCGCCTCGACGTCCGAGGTGTACGGCCTGAGCGATCAGGTCCCGTTCCGCGAGGACGGCAACCTCGTGCTGGGCCCGACCTCGAAGGGCCGGTGGAGCTACGCCTGCTCGAAGGCGATCGACGAGTTCCTCGCGCTGGCCTACTGGCGCGAGCGCAAGCTCCCCACGGTGATCGTCCGGCTGTTCAACACCGTCGGCCCCCGGCAAACGGGGCAATATGGAATGGTCGTGCCGACGTTCGTGAAGCAGGCGCTCACCGGCCGGCCGATCACGATCCACGGCGACGGCACCCAGTCGCGGTGCTTCACCGACGTCGCCGACGTTGTGCGGGCGCTCGTGGCGCTGATGGACGAGCCGAGGGCCGTCGGCGAGGTGTTCAACGTCGGCTCCAACGAGGAGGTGACGATCCGCCAGCTTGCCGAGCGGGTCAAGCTGCTGACGGGCTCGACGTCCGAGATCATCACCGTGCCGTATGAGCAGGCCTACGGCGAGGGCTTCGAGGACATGCCGCGCCGGGTGCCGGATATCAGCAAGGTCGAGCACCTGATCGGCTACCGCCCGACCCGCACGCTCGACCAGGTGCTCCAGGGGGTGATCGACTTCTTCCGCGATGCGCCATGACGGCCCCGTAGGTCAGGCTTTCCAGCCAGACGGGAACAGCCGAGGACGGATTGGAGGGCCTGGCGCACTTCAATGGCCGGACGGCCCGACCAAGTCATTCACAAGGGGAAGCGGGGGGTTTCGCCGTGGGCACGAGGCGGGCAAAATGGACGCCGTGATGCGAGGGGATGGATCGATGGTCGAGCCTTGCCCGTCACAAAGTTGCAGACGCAGACGCAGACGCAGATCAGGGAGAGAATGAGATGGCCGACGAGAAACTGGCCGCGCGAGCCCGTGCGGCGCTGGATGCCGGTGAGGGGATTCTGAGGCTGGCCCCGACCTGGGTGCCCCGTTCGTTCCTGATGCCCGGTGCGCGGCTCAAGCTGTCGCGCGACGACCTGTACGCGCTGGGCACCCACCGCGGCGGCATCGACGAGCGCTGGTTCTCCTCCACCACGCCCGCGGCCAATGAGGGCGCGCCGCCGGACGAGGGGCTCAGCTACGTCGTCCACGACGGCGATCGGTTCACCCTCCGCGACGCGATTGCCCAGCACGGCGCCGAGATGATCGGCAAGCCGATGTTCGACACCTACAAGCGCTGGCCGGTCTACAGCAAGTTCTTCGACAACCTCGGGCCGATCCCGCACCACATGCACCAGAACGCCGAGCAGGCGGCGAAGCTCGGCCTCGAGGGGAAGCCCGAGAGCTACTACTTCCCGCCGCAGCTCAACTGGACGGGGAACAACTTCCCCTACACGTTCTTCGGCCTCGAGCCCGGGACCAGCAAGGACCAGCTTCGCACATGCCTCGAGCGCTGGAACCTCGGGGACAACGGAATCCTCGACCTGTCGAAGGCGTATCGTCTCAAGCCGGGCACCGGCTGGCTCGTGCCGCCGTGCGTGCTGCATGCCCCCGGCTCGCTCGTGACGTATGAGCCGCAGTGGGGCTCGGACGTGTTCGGCATGTACCAGTCGATGGTCGAGGGCCGGCGCGTCCCCTGGGAGCTGCTCGTGAAGGACGTGCCGAAGGAGCACCACCAGGACATCGACTACCTGGTCGAGCAGCTCGACTGGGAGAAGAACGTCGATCCCGAGTTCAAGAAGAACAACTACCTCGAGCCGATCGTCCGCAGCGGCGGGGCGTCCGAGGGCTTCTTCGACCGCTGGATCGTCTACGGCCGCGTGAACGGCAAGCAGCTCTTCAGCGCCTGCGAGCTGACCGTCGAGCCCGGCCGCACGGCCACGATCAAGGACCCGGGCGCGTATGGCCTGATCGTCACCCAGGGGAACGGCACGATTGGCAAGCTGGCCGTGGATAGCCCCAACTTCATCCGCTACGGCGAGGTCACGCAGGACGAGGTCTTCGTCACGGCGAAGCGCGCGGGCGAGGGCGTCGAGTTCAAGAACACCGGCCCCGAGCCGTTCGTCAGCCTGCGGTACTTCGGCCCCGACGCGCACCCGGATCTCCCGGCGGTCGGCGACCACATGAAGGTCAAGAAGGGGTAATCCCATGACCCGCGCCACGACGCCACGAGCGACGACTGCGTCTCGCAGCCGACGGCCCGCCGCGAAACCCGCGGCGGCGCCCGTCGATGCGCTCGGTGACCAGTGGCTGGTGATTACGGGTCTGAGCTGGGAGCAATACGTCACGATCAACGACGCGATCGTCGAGCGTCCTAGCGTCCGGATGATCTACTGTGACGGGCGACTCACGCTCTTGACCAAATCGCGGAGACACGGCCGATATGCCGGGTGCCTCGATTTCCTCGTCGCTGAGCTGTGCAAGGAATTGAACGTGCTCATGGAAACCGCTGGCTCTGCGACGTTCCGACGCCAGGAGAAGAACGGTGGGATTGAGGGCGACAAGACCTTCTATTTCGGCGAGAACGCCGATCGGATGAAAGGGCCGCAGAATATCGATCTCGACGTCCAACCCCCGCCCGACCTCGCTATCGTGATCGAGGTATCCAATTCCGGCGAAGATTCGGTGATCGTCTGGGGCCGGCTCGGCGTGACAGAAGTCTGGCGTTTCGACCCGATCGCGATGGAATGCTCCTTCTGGTCTCGCCGTTCCGTCCGCACCTACAGGCGCATCGAGCGCAGCCTGGCCTTCCCGACGCTCAGACCCGCTGACGTGATCGAGCAAATGAGGCTGGCCGACGACCTATCCATGGGGGAATGGTGGTCCAACCTCGGTCGATGGGTTCGCGAAGAGATCGTCCCCAGGAAGCGAAGAGGAGGCAACCGATGACCGCGAGCAGCAGCGACAATGCGGGCTTCTTCGCGGCCGGCGGCGACGAGATCGGCGACGGCCTGGACGAGCTGTTGCGCGCCCGGGTCAAGGGCGAGCTCGAGCCGGGCGAGCGGTTGCTCTGGGCGGGGCGGTCGATGCCGCCTCGGCCGAAGTCTGCGATGGCCCATGTTGTCTGGTTCATCGTGGGGATGCTGTTTCTCGGCTTCGGACTGTTCGGGATCATCCACTCGCTGTCAACACCGCGTCCGCCGTTGAACCCCGGCGATCAGACGATGGGCGCGGGCCTGGTTTTTGGCGTCATCGGCGGCATCATTCTCACCGTCACCATCGCCTCGGCGGTCGCGAAGCGGCTTCAGGCCGCCCGCGAGACGGGTGTGTGTTACGCCGTCACCGACCGCCGCGCCATAAGCTGGGAGCCGGAGGAGAATGGCGACGCCGTGCGCGTGCAAAGCTCGCCGAAGGGGCGGATCGGCGACGTCGTTAGGGTCGAGCGGCCGGACGGGTCGGGCAGCCTCGAGTTCACCCTGGCCAGGAACCCGGATGACTACTGGTCCCCCGCGGGGTTCAAGCATATTCAGGAGGTCCGCCGGGTCGAGCAGATCGTCCGGCACAACCTCACGACCAACGACGACGTTTCGTGAAAAGCAGGCAGCAAGACGGGGCGCCCCGTCGCCAGCGTCCGGCAACAACGACAACACTCTCTCCCAACCACCAGGTAACGACGATGAGCGACAGACACCCGCACAACTTCCCGAAGCTGCACAACGCCATGTGGCCGGGCCTCGTGGGCAAGGGCAGCCCGGGCGGCGAGCCCACCATCGACCTCGATACGATGCTCGACCTCACCGCCGCCGCCGAGGTCGACGGGATCCGGTTCGAGGGCGTCGACATCTTTCTCTATGAGCCTCATATCAATATCGACATCAGCGATGACGACCTCAAGACAGTCGCCGGCAAGATCGCGGCGAAGGGCTTCAAGGTCGGATCGGTCGTCGCGCCGGTCTGGTTCGACGGCTCGGCGATGGGCGACGACACGCAGCGCGCCAACTACCTGAGCGCGATCCGCAAGGCCTGCCGGATCGGGTCGAAGCTCCGCGAGCTGGGCATTCGGCCGTACGGCATCGTCCGGATCGATACCGCCTGCTCGCCGGCCGACTGGGCCAAGGACCCGCAGGGCAACCAGGCGAGGATCGCCGCGACGGTCAAGCAGGCCGCGGCGATCGCCCGCGAGCACGGCGAGCGCCTGGCGATGGAGGGCGAGATCTGCTGGGGCGGGATGCACTCGTGGCGCACGATGGTCGACCTGCTCGAGCGGGTCGGCGAGCCCCAGACGGTCGGCTTCCAGGCCGATATGGCCCACACGCTGCTTTACACCCTTGGAGAGAACGCTCCCGAGGACCGCATCCTTCCCGAGGGCTACGACTGGAAGGACCGCGCGGTCCTCGACGCGGCGCTCAAAACGCTGACGGCCGCGCTCCGTCCCTGGACGATCGACTTCCACGTCGCACAGAACGACGCGACCGTGTTCGGCTCGGGCACGCATGACCACACCGGCCGCCATTGCCTGGCCAACGACCCGGGCGGCAAGCTCGACATCGCGCATCACGCCGGCTTCTGGCTCCGCGATGAGAACGGCCGGCTGACGAAGGCCGTCCGCCACATCTGCTGGGACGGCTGCATGTTCCCCAACGCCGTGATGCAGAAGCCCGAGACCTGGAACAACATCCTCGCCGCGATGATCGCGGTCCGCGACGCGCACGGCTGGACCGAGTGAGCCACCGAATCACCGAGCTAGCCAGCGACGAATCCATCGAGCCTTTACCCGGAGTCTTCAAGAGCATGAGCGCGAAGAAAGCACTGAATATCGGCCTCGTCGGCTACGGCTTCATGGGCCGGACGCATTCCAACGCCTACAAGCGAGTCAACGACTTCTTCGATGTCGAGTACCGCCCGGCGCTCAAGGCTGTCTGCGGCCGAAGCGCCGACGGGGCGAAGGCGTTCGCCGACAACTGGGGATATGAGTCGGTCGAGACCGACTGGCGGAAGCTGATCGAGCGCAAGGACATCGACGCGATCGATATCTGCACTCCGAACAATACTCACGCCGAGATCGCCATCGCCGCGGCGGCCGCCGGCAAGATGATCCTCTGCGAGAAGCCCCTGTCGATGAACCTGGTCGAGGGGCAAAAGATGGTCGACGCCATCGAGAAGGCCGGCGTGCCGAACACCGTCTGGTACAACTACCGCCGCGTCCCGGCCGTGACTCTGGCCAGGCAGCTCATCGACGCCGGCCGGCTGGGCAAGATCTTCCACTACCGCGC
>JAKAUH010000527.1 GCA_021818605.1 Planctomycetota bacterium | reverse complement strand
GTCCGGCCGCCCTCTCCGGCTGAAGCCGACCGCGCCGCACAGGAGCCGGCGGCCCCCGCCGCCCGCGCTATCATCGAACTGCGCAACACCCTCATCCGCTCCGGCGGCGATGCCGTCACCGTTCTGGGTGGCACCCGCATCGCGCTCAACCTGAACAACGTCATGGCGGCCGCCGAGGGGAGCCTGCTCCACGCACTCGGCAGCGCGCGGCCGATCGTCTCCACGAGCGGCGATACACCATCACCCGCCGTGACCGTCCGCATCGATCGCGTCGTCGCGCGGACCCGGGGCGGGCTGGTCTACCTGCAGACCTCCCGCGAGCAGCCCGCGATGGCCACTGTCGACATCCACGCCGCCAACTCGATCGTCAGCACCGTCAGCGGTGACGACCCGCTCTTCCGCCTGGAGGGTCAGGACCAGATCGAGGAGCTGCGCGACCGCCTTCACTGGGAGGCCCATAACGTCGCCTACCATCGCATCAAGACCTACCGCCGCGACGAGATCGTCCGGGCCGGCGGTCTGCCCCGTGTTTATGAGCGCGATGACTGGACCCGCGCCTTCCAGCCCACCGACGAGTCGCCAACCCTCACCGACCTGAAGTTCCGCCATCAGGCGGACGCCGCAACCCCCGCGTGGCAGCTCGACCGCGACGACATGAGCCCGGTCTCCCGCGGCGTCCGCACCCCCATGGGTCCCGAGATCGCCAAGATCCCCAAACCGCCTGAGGACGCCTCCTGAGCCGGTCAAGCGCCCTCCGGTCGGCGCTGGATTGTGCGTAGGCATCCCATAGATTCGGTGAATTCATGATGTTCGCTCTGCGACGAACCTCGGCTGTCGGGTTTCTGATCCTGGCCACGGCCTCGCGCGTGTGGGCCGGCGGGATCAGTCTCGGAGCTCCGTTCGGCGACCATCTGGTGCTCCAGAGGGATCGGCCGGTTCGGGTGTGGGGCGAGGCCGCTCCTGGATCCGCCGTCGAGGTTCGTCTCGGACCAAGGCGCGCGACGGCGGCGGCGGCGCCCAGCGGCCGATGGTCGGCCGACCTGAAGGCATTACCGGCCGGCGGCCCGTTCGTGCTGTCGGCCGAGTCCGGCGGCGCCCGGGCCGAGGTGAAGGATGTGCTCGTGGGCGATGTCTGGCTCTGCGCCGGCCAGTCGAACATGCAGATGACGCTCAAGGAGTGCGACGGCGGGCCCGCCGCCGCCGATGCCGCGGGGTCTCTGGCGCAACTCCGCCTGGGCTCGGTTGGCCGACGGGCGAGCGCGAACCCGCGAGCGGACGGCGAAATCCGCTGGCGAATCGCCGCGCGCGATTCCGCGCGGGATTTTTCTGGGGTCGGATTCTTCTTCGCGGCCGAGCTCCTGGCTGATCCGGCACTCCGGGACGTCCCCCTCGGCGTCGTCGACGCCTCCTTCGGCGGGACGATGTGCGAGGCGTGGGTGCCCGCCGAGGCCCTGGCCGGATTCGCCCGGGAAGACCTCCGAAACTCGATGTTCGGAATCGCGCCCTCAACGCTGTACAACGGCATGATCGCCCCGCTCGGGAACTCCCCAATCAAGGGAGTAGTCTGGTATCAGGGTGAGGGCAACTCGGATCGGCCCGCCCTGTACCCGAAGCTCCTGGCGGCCCTCTTCGCCTCGTGGCGGAATCAGTTCGCCACCCCGGAGTTGCCGTTCATCGTGATCCAGCTGCCGGACTTCGCGCCCGGCTGGGGCGGAATCTCGTGGGCCTGGATGCGCGAGGCCCAGGCCGCTGCCGTCCGGGCGGCGAAGCACGCCAGCCTGGCGGTCGCGATCGATACGAACGACGGGTTGGACCTGCATCCCCGTCAAAAACGCGAAATCGGCCGGAGGGTCGCGCTGCTGGCCCTCCATGACGTTTATGGCCGTCCGATCGTCGCGCGAGGTCCGGAGTTTCGCCAGGCGAAACGTGAGAGCGACTCGCTGCGCGTGACGTTCGACACCGACGGAGACCGACTTGCATCCCGCGGCGGTGGACCGATCCGCGGGTTCGCCGTGGCCGGTGCGGACGGTCGATATCGGTTTGCCGACGCCACCATCGAGGGAGACTCGATCGTGCTGCGGTGCAAGGAGGTCCCCGCTCCGCTCACCGTCCGGTACGCCTGGGCCGGCGTACCGGGAGCGAACCTCGTCAACCGATCCGGACTCCCAGCCGCGCCATTCCGGACAGATCGCACGACTGAGGCCGATGCCGACATCCAGCAGCAGCCCATCAGCCGGCGGGTTCAGACGAGGTCCTACGATGTGGCGATCCGCGGCGACGGCTCGGTGACGAGCCTCGTCGTCGGGGGCAAGCAGTTTCTCTCGAACGAGCCGGGATGGGCCGGCGGCACGACCGTGTCCGGGTGGCTGGCTCCTCGCAACCTGGCGGACGTGCGCGAACTCGGCCCTCGATGCCTCTCGTGCAGTGACAACGACGCCAGCGTGATCCTGGAATTCAGCGAGCGCCGCATGGACTGGACGGTCGCGAACCGAAGCAAGGACGAGATCCGGTTCCGGATCGCCCTGCACCCGAAGGTCGCGGTTCGGGGCCGAGGTGGGGCCGAGCCGGTGGAGCTCCGCCGGGCTACCGCAACGGTAGCTGTGACCGGCGTGGACATCGTGACCGACTCGGAAAACGGGCACGTCCTGGAGAGCGTGATCAAGGGCCACGCGTCGAGAAGCCTGTCGCTGTCGATCGTGGAAAAGTGACGATCCGCGCTGTGTCTGTTGACCGGCTCCTGGCACCTCGCTCATCGCGACCTCGCTTTCCCCAGCAGGTCCTCGAGCGCCCGATTCAACCCGGCGACATCGCCGGCCTCCAGCCTCTTGCCGGCCCGCGCCAGGATCTCCAGGTGCTCGTGCCGGAACGGGACGCCGGCCCCCGTCGCGGGCGGATCGGGCACCAGGCGATCCCCGATCGCGGCGATCAGGGGATCGAGTCCCTCGCCCGTCTCCGCCGAGACGGTCAGCACGCCCGCGCTGGCCTCGTCGATCTCGCCGAGGGGCCAGGCGACGGCCAGGTCGCTCTTGTTCGCGACGATCAGCCGGGGGATCGTCGTCGGAGCCGCCAGCAGACGACGGTCGGCCGGCGCGAGCGGCCTGGAGCGGTCGAGCACGAGGACCATCAGGTCGGCGATCCCCGACTCGCGGCGGGCACGGTCGATGCCGAGAGCCTCGATCGGGTCGTCCGTCTCGCACTGGCCGGCCGTGTCGCACAGCTCGACCGGCCACCCCGCGACGGCGGTCCGGAATGTCACGACATCGCGGGTCACGCCGGGCATCGGATGGACGATCGAGCGATCAAAACCCGCGAGCCCGTTGAACAGCCGGCTCTTGCCGACGTTAGGCCGCCCCGCGATCACGACCTTCCAGCCCGAGAGCAGCCGCGTCCCGATCGCGCCCCGCGCAGCCAGCGCAGCGATCGCCGCGAGCCGGGCCGAGATGTCCGACCCAGCGCTCTCCCGACACGAAATCCCCCCCAGCTCGCGTCTCAGCGCGCCACGGGCCTGTTCCAGCAGGATCTCGGCCGATCGCAAGGTCGGTGCGCGGGCGAGGTCGGCCATCGCGTCGGCCTCGATTCGATCGCCGCCCGGCGGTAAAAGATCGACGGTCTGATCGACGCGCCGGGCCCCGGCCTGCACCAGCGCCTCGACGACCGATTCGACGGCCGCGACGCCGCCGTGGCATTGCAATTCGGCGACCGGCCCGCCGCCGTCATCGAGGCGCACGGCCACCACCTCGTCGCCGAGGCCGGCGCCCGCCCGGCCGAGCCGGAGCCGCCCGACTGGCGTCTCGAGCAGCGAGCCGCCGCGAACGGGGCGGAACACGGCGTCGGCGACCGCTCCCGCGCCAGGTCCCCACACGCGGACAACGGCCACGGCCCCACGCCCCGACCCCGTCACCACCGCGACCTGGACATCCATCCGCCCCTCGCCCCCGATTGGACCTCGGGCCGTCGTCCGTCGCCGGCCCGCAACCATCATCCTAGCCGCGGGCGACCAGGACGGACCTCCCCGGCCGAGGTCTGGCATGACGCGCCATCCCTCGCCGATAATGAACCAATCGGACGACCGGCCCGATGCCTTGCCGCACCGAGCGGCGCGGCCGGCCCTCGCGACCGAGGAGGATGCAACGTGCTCGGCGGTAGACCCCAACGACGGTTTCTCGCGGCGGCGATCTTCGCGGCCCTGGCCCTCCCTCTCGGTCCCACGCTTGGGGCCCAGGCGGAAAGCCGGCGGCCCAACATCGTGCTCATCATGACGGACGACCAGGGCTATGGCGACGTCGGCTTCCACGGCAACCCCCAGATCCGGACGCCCAACCTCGACCGGCTGGCCCGCGAGAGCGTCCGCTTGGCGAACTTCTGCGTCTCGCCCGTCTGCTCGCCCACCAGGTCGAGCCTGCTCACCGGCCGGTACAACTACCGCACCGGCGTCGTCGACACCTACCTCGGCCGATCGATGATGCGCCCCGACGAGACGACCCTCGCCGAGGTGCTGGGGCCGGCCGGCTACCGCACCGGGATCTTCGGCAAGTGGCACCTGGGCGATGATGTGCCCATGCGCCCGATCGACCAGGGTTTCCAGCGCGAGCTCGTCATCAAGGGCGGCGGGATCGGCCAGCCGCCGGATCCGCCCGGCGGCGAGCACTACCTCGACCCGATCCTCCAGGACAACGGCCAGCCCCGCAAGTTCCAGGGCTATTGCAGTGACATCTACACCACCGCCGCCATCGACTTCATCAAGGCCAGCGAGGACCGGCCGTTCTTCACGTACCTGGCCTTCAACTGCCCGCACGAACCGCTCGAGGCGCCGGCGGCCGAGCTCGCGAGCTACAAGGACGTCGACCTTTCGGCCTCGGCATTCCCGCAACTGGGCCACCCGATCCCCGAGACCGCCCGCAGCCCGGTCAAGGACATTGCTCGAGTTTACGCGATGATTACGAACATCGACACCAACGTCGGCCGGCTGCTCAGAGCGCTCGACGACCGCGGCATCGCCCGCGACACGATCGTCATCTTCCTGAGCGACAACGGCCCGCAGAGGTTCCGGTTCAACGGCGGCCTCCGCGGCGCGAAGGGCTCGACCTACGACGGCGGCCTCCGCGTGCCGTTCCTCGTCCGATGGCCCGGCCACCTGGCGCCTGGACGGGTCGTGGACCGCCTCGCGGCACACATCGACGTCTTCCCCACCCTGCTCGACGCCTGCGGCGTACCCCTGCCGGCCGGTCTCAGGATCGACGGCAAGAGCCTGATGCCGCTGCTCCGCGGCGACCCGAACGTCGTGTGGCCCGACCGTGTTCTCTTCTTCCAGTGGCACCGCGGCGACGCCCCCGTACTCGGTCGCGCCTTCGGCGCCCGCACCCAGCGCTACAAGCTCCTGCGCCGCGAATCGCCGCCGCCCGGTACGAAGCTCCCGCCGCTCGAGCTGTATGACCTCGAGGCCGACCCGTACGAGGAACACAACATCGCCGCCGAGAAGCACGACCGGGTCGACCGCATGTACGCCGAGTACACCGACTGGTTCAAGGATGTCACCGCGCGCGGCTTCGACCCGGTCCGAATCGACGTCGGCGGACCGCTCGAGAATCCGACCATCCTCACCCGTCAGGACTGGCGCGGTCCCCGCGCCGGCTGGAAGGTGAACGACCTGGGATACTGGGAAATCCAGGTCGTCTGCACAGGTCGCTACCGCGTCGACCTCCGCCTGGCGCCCCGCCGGTTCGCGACGATCGCGCACGTGAAGCTCGGCAAGTTCGAGCGTACGATGTCGCTGGAGCCGGGCGCGACGGCCTGCACGTTCACCGACGTCGAGTGGCCGGCGGGTCCCGGCCGGCTGGAGACCTGGGTCGAGGGGAATCGCAACACAGCCGGGCCGCTCGACGTGACGATCCACCGACTCGCCGACAGGCCGTGAGAGAGAACCGAAAAACTCATGCCGATGTTCATCGCGACGACCCAGACCGGACGACGGCCGCCTGACGCCAGGCGGCTCGGCTCGATGCTCGTGTTTGTCGCGGCTGCCGCGCTCGCTGGCTGCGACCGCGGCGTCGCGACATCCAGCGGCGAGCTGCCCGCGTCGGGCTCGTCCCGGGCCGAGGGCGCCCGGAACGCCCCGCCGCCGGGCGAGGCGCCCGAGGGGATGGTCTGGATTCCCGGCGGCACGTTCCTGATGGGCTCGAACGACGCGGGCATGGCCGACGCCGGGCCCGTTCACCCGGTGACGCTCGACGGCTTCTGGCTGGATCGGACCGAGGTGACGAATCGCCAGTTTGCCCGGTTCGTCAAGGCGACGGGTTATCTCACCGTGGCCGAGCGGCCGCTCGATCCCGAGGATTTCCCGGGCGTCCCGCGCGAGAAGCTTGTCCCCGGCTCCCTGGTCTTCACGCCGCCGGTGGGCGAGGTCTCGCTCAACAATCCGCTGGCCTGGTGGCGGTATGTCCCCGGCGCGAACTGGCGGCATCCCGAGGGCCCGGACAGCTCGATCGAGGAAAAGGACGATCACCCGGTCGTGCAGGTCTGCTGGGACGACGCGGTCGCCTACGCCCACTGGGCCGGCAAGCGGCTCCCCACCGAGGCCGAGTGGGAATACGCCGCCCGCGGCGGCCGCGAGCAGGCCCCTTATGTCTGGGGCGACGAGTGGAAGCCCGGCGGCCGATGGGCCGCCAACATCTGGCAGGGGCATTTCCCCGACAGCAACACACCCGACGACGGCCATGAGCGGACCGCGCCCGTCGCGTCGTACCCGGCCAACGGATTCGGCCTGTTCGACATGGCCGGCAACGCCTGGGAATGGTGCTCCGACTGGTATCGGCCCGGCTACGATCTCCGCCCGGTCCATGATCCGAAGGGTCCGCCCTCCAGCGACGATCCCGACGAGCCGGGCGTCCCCAAGCGCGTCCAGCGCGGCGGATCGTTTCTCTGCACCGACCAGTACTGCACCCGGTATCTGCCCGGCGCCCGGGGCAAGGGCGCGGTCGATAGCGCCGGATCGCACGTCGGCTTCCGCTGCGCGATGTCCGACCGACCCGCACGCGAACCATAGCATGCGGTCCCGCCCGACTCGTCCGCGGACCGCCGAGCGCACAGTCCGTCTTGGATACTCCGGGCAGCCTGTTAAGATCGTCGACCGCACACGGAGTACCTGGGCAAGGACATTGCCCTCCATGTGCTCATCAAACCGATGATGCCTCGTCGGACCGCCACGAGACCGGGCTGGGGAGCCGAGCCGGACGTGACTGACTGGGTTCAGCAAAGCTACTACTGGATCTCGTCGGAGCTGCTCACCCACCTTGGGTTCCTGCTGGCGCTGGTGTTCCTGGCGAACCTCCTGAGGGAGAAGCGTTCGCCCAGCAGCACCATCGCGTGGCTGCTGGTGATCCTGCTGAGCCCTTACGTGGGCGTGCCGCTGTACCTGATCTTCGGCGGCCGCAAGATGATCCCGATGGCCCGGCGCAAGCAGAGCGTCTACGGCGAGCCGCACGCGATCGGCCCGCGGTCGAGCGCGACGGGGACCGAGCGGCTGCTCGCCTCGTACGGAGTCCCGCCGGCGCGCGACGGGAACGGGTTCGAGTTGGTCACGAGCGGGACCGACGCCTATCGCCGGATCATGGCGATGATCGACGAGGCGAGGTCGACGATCCACATCACCACCTACATTCTCGGCTGGGACGAGGGGAGCCGGGCGATCATCGACCGGCTGATCCAGCGCACCAGGGAGGGGGTCACGGTCCGGCTGCTGATCGACGACCTTGGATCGTGGCGTCTGCGCCGGCGCAATCTGGATCCGCTCACCGAGGCCGGCGCGCAGGTTGCTTTCTTCATGCCCGTGCTGCATGTTCCGTTCCGCGGACGGACCAACCTGAGGAACCACCGGAAGCTCATCGTGATCGATGGCCGCATCTGCCTGACGGGCGGGATGAACCTGGGCTGGCCCTCCATCGCGCCGCCGGGATCCCGGCCGCTCTGGCGCGACGTCGCCGCCATCGTCGCGGGCCCGATCGTCGCCGATCTCGAGGCGCTGTTCGACTCGGACTGGCGATTCGCCACCGGTTCGGGCCCGCGCCCAGCCCCGGGTAACAGCGTCGCCCCGCTCGCGCCGTCCGGAGAACCCACCATGGCGCAGCTCGTCGCCAGCGGCCCCGATGTGCCCGGCGAGCCGCTTTATGAATCGCTCCTCGCCCTGATCTTCGGCGCCAAGACGCGGATCTGGATCGTCACGCCGTACTTCGTCCCCGACGAGATGCTCGCCCGGGCGTTGAGCCTGGCGGCGCGCCGCGGCGTGGACGTCCGCCTGATCGTACCGGCGCGGTCGAACCACCCCACGGCCGACCTGGCGCGCGCCAGCTACCTGCGCGACGTGCACAACGCCGGGGGCAAGGTGCTGCTGTACGGTCCCGACATGCTCCACGCCAAGGTCGTCCTCTTCGACGACCAGGTCGCCGTGATCGGGTCCGCCAACATGGACATGCGCAGCCTGTTCCTCAACTACGAGGTCTCGCTGTTCGTCTGGACGCCGCGCGAGGTCGAGCGCGTCGCCGCCTGGGCGCGCGGGCTGATGGCCCACGCCCTGCGCGAACTGCCCACGCCCTCCTGGCCCCGCGAGCTGGCCGAGAACGTCGTTCGCCTGCTGTCGCCCCTGCTCTGATTCCCCTGGATCCGGATCAATACCATGGTGGGAACCGAAAGCCTCTGGTACAAAGACGCCGTCTTCTACGAGGTCTACGTCCGCGGTTTCTACGACGCCAACGGCGACGGCGACGGCGACCTGATCGGCCTCACGTCCCGCCTGGACTACCTCCAGGAGCTGGGCGTCGACTGCCTCTGGCTCATGCCCATCTACGCCTCGCCGCTCAAGGACGACGGGTACGACATCGCCGACTTCCGCCAGATCCACCCCACCATCGGCACCGTCGCCGACTTCGAGACGCTCACGCGCGCCGCCCACGATCGGGGCATCCGCATCATTGCCGACCTCGTCGTCAATCACACCTCCGACCAGCACGCGTGGTTCCAGGAGGCGCGGCGGGATCGCAACTCGCCCAGGCGGAACTACTACGTCTGGAGCGACACGGACCAGGTCTACAAGGGCACCCGGATCATCTTCCGCGACACCGAGACGTCCAACTGGACCTGGGACCCGGTCGCGCGGCAGTACTTCTGGCACCGATTCTTCAGCCACCAGCCCGACCTGAACTACGACAACCCGGCCGTCCACAAGGAGATGCTCGACATCATGGCCTTCTGGCTCGACCGCGGCATCGACGGCTTCCGCGTGGACGCCGTGCCCTACCTGTACGAGCGCGAGGGAACGAACTGCGAGAACCTGCCCGAAACCCACGACTTCCTCAAGACGATGCGGGACTTCGTCGACACCCACTATCCCGGCTCGCTCCTCCTGGCCGAGGCCAACCAGTGG
>JAKAUH010000476.1 GCA_021818605.1 Planctomycetota bacterium | reverse complement strand
CGTCGGCCGGGTCAACCGGATCACCCGCCGCGCCACGGTCCTCGTCGAGGACCCCGCCGGCCGGCCCTATTCCGACGGCCGCCTCTACCGCACGATCTACGTGCCGCTGCCGATGCTGACGAAGGTCTGAGGCGATCGTCCATGAAGCCGGCCAGGTGCCCGTCAAATTCGCCACCGCCCCGAATTATCCTGCGGGCCTGTCCAGCATGGCGTCGAGCGACCCGATCAGCGGCATCAGGTTCTTGGTGACGGTCGCCCAGAGGACGTCGAGGTCCACATCGAAATCGCCATGGACCAGCCGGTTACGCTTCCCGGTGATCTGGGACCACGGGATCTCGGGATGTGCCGTGCGAAGGTCGGCGGAGATTCGTGCTGCCGCCTCGCCGATGATCTCGATGGCCCGGACCAGGGCAAAAGTGAGCATCGTGTCGGTATCGAGGTCGGACCGCGTCCTGTCCCGCACGAACCCCAGCGCGGCGACAGCCGCGTCACGCATGTGCCGGAGTCGATCCGTATCCGTTGGGACCATATAGCGATACCGCCTCGGCCGTAACCTGATCGCGAAAATAGCGGCTAAGGAAGCCCGGCGTGTTCAGGTCCACCCGCCGCCCAAAATGCTCGCTCAACTCGTCCTGCATGCCGAAAAAGCTCAGCCCGGGGGTCCTGCCCGGATCGAATTCGACCAGGACGTCGATGTCGCTATTCGGACCGAAATCGTCCCGGAGGATCGACCCGAACAGGGCGAATAAGCGGACGTGGTGCCGCCGGCAGAACTCGGCGATCCAGGCACGTGATAGTGCGATCCCGTGGAGCTCGACCACATCATCGCCGGGCGCGGAAATGGCTGGGATCACATCGGTCTTCATGCGGCAGTCCCTCCTCGGCAACCACCGATTCTACTCGATCGCAGCCGGTCGTACCACCGTTGCGAGCCACGTCACCACGTCCCGCGAGTCGTAGACCTTGCGGCTGAAGACAGTCGGCGCCATCATGGTCAGACCGATTCGGAGGCTCATGCTCCGTCGACACCCGAGCGAGCCGCCGCGCCCCGGAACCGGGCCGGACGCCATCCGATCCAGACCCCGCAATCCACCGAGGAATTCGCATGCACCTGATGCACAAGATCCCGATCATCGGCGGCATCCTGGCCGCCGCGGCCGTCGCGATGACCGTGTCCGACAGCGGCCGCGCCGAGGAGTCCTCGGCCTCGTCCGAGGGCCCGCAACTGGCGCACATTGTCTACTTCAAGCTCAAGGACGCCTCGGGCGCCGCCAAGGCCCGGCTGGTCGCCGCCTGCAAGATGTACCTGACCGGCCACGAGGGCACCGTCTCGTTCGCCGTCGGCACCCTGGCGGCCGACTTCAAGCGCGAGGTCAACGACCAGAACTTCGACGTCTCCCTCCACCTGGTCTTCGCCAGCAAGGAAGCCCACGACAAATACCAGGACCACCCCCGGCACCAGAAGTTCGTCGAGGACAACAAGCCCAACTGGGAGAAGGTCCGCGTCTTCGACTCGTACCTCTCGCCCGTGCCCGTGCCGAAGGCGGCCGAGTGAGTCAGTGAGTGAGCGAGTCTGGCCGACCGGTCCCGCCTGCGCTTCGAGCGCGCGGTCGACACGGTACGCGTTACCCCGGCGATGAACATCCGCGGGCAGGGTGAATCCAGGCCCGACGCCCCAGCGATCGGATTCCCGCGGAGAACGGCGACCGGACGTACTTCAGGCTTTCCAGCCTGACCTCCGTGGGAATCCTCCTCGCTGGGGCAATCGGTCGGACCGATCTCCAGCGCGAGCCCCTACCTGGCCGACCGCGCCCGGCCGTCGCGGTCGAACTGCCAGGTCTCGCCCGTGTCGACGTCGAGCGCCGTCAGCCAGCCGCCGCCGTAGCAGAACGTATCGATGCAGACCAGGTGGCCGACATCCAGGATCTCGCCGCTTTTTTGCGAGCTGTGGCCGACGATCGCCCGCTTGCCCGAGATGTGCGAGTCCGGAATGCCGTCGCGGATCGAGTCCCAGCGCCGCCGGTGCGGCGACTGCTCGGCCATGGGCGAATCCGGATCGTACTGCGCGTGAACGAAGATGTGCGTATCGGTCTCGTAATCGTCGCGGCAGCGCGAGAGAAACGCGCGATGATCCGGGGGGACGCGGACCAGGTCGGCCTCCGTGATCTTCTCGGCGCCATACGAGGCGAGCGTCGCGCGGCCGCCCATGTCGATCAGCTCGGAAAAGGCTCCTCGCTGGCCCGCCAGCGCCTCGAGCATCACCTCGTCGTGGTTCCCCAGGATCGGCACCAGCGTGCACTGCCGCTCCAGCGCGATCAGCCGGTCGATCACACCGCGACTATCCGGCCCGCGGTTGACGTAATCGCCCAGCGTGACGATGACGTCATCGGGCCTCGGCCCGATCGCGTCGAGTAAGGCCTCCAGGGCGGCCGAGCATCCGTGAATATCGCCGATCGCAATCGTTCGGGGCTTCATGCGCGGTCGATCCTCCGTCCTCGGTCGGCTGTCCCTGGAACCCGACATTGCAGTATAATCGCCAGGGCAAGCCGAGCCGCAATCCCGCCCGCCCGGATGGAAGACCCGCCCCCCGGAGAGAACCGGATGCCACTGCAAACCCCGCGCGTCGCGACGGCCGCCGCCCTGCTCGTCGCGCTGCTTTTCGCGCCCGCACTTTCGGCCGGCGAGCCCGATCGGTCGCACCCGGTCGACTTCAACTTCGAGGTCCGGCCGATCCTATCCGACAAGTGCTTCCGCTGCCACGGGCCGGATGCCCGCGAGCGCAAGGCCGGGCTGCGGCTCGACACGAGGGAAGGCGTCTTTGGCGAGAGCGAATCGGGCCTCCTCGCCATCGTGCCCGGCAAGCCGGACGAGAGCGAGTTGGTCGCGCGGATCACGGCGGCCGACGAATCGGAACGCATGCCGCCGAAGTCGCTGGGACGAACCCTCACACCAGCCGAGATCGACACCCTGAAGCGCTGGGTCGCCCAGGGTGCCGAGTGGCAGCCGCACTGGTCGTTCCGCCCGCCGATCGCCGCACCCGCGCCGGCGCCCGCGGTGAAGCACGCCGACTGGCCCCGCAACCCGGTCGACCGATTCGTCCTGGCGCGGCTCGAGGCCGAGGGCCGCACACCGGCGGCCGAGGCCGACCGCGAACGATTGATCCGCCGCGTGACGTTTGACCTGACCGGGTTGCCTCCGACGATCGCCGAGGTCGACGCCTTCCTCGCCGACCGTCGCCCCGACGCCTACGAGCGGCTGGTCGACCGGTTACTTGACTCGCCCCGGTTCGGCGAGCGGATGGCCGTCGACTGGCTCGACCTGGCGCGCTATGCCGACACCTACGGCTACCAGGCCGACCGCTACCGCGACACCTGGCCCTGGCGCGACTGGGTCGTCCGGGCCTTCAACGCGAATCTCCCCTACGACCGCTTCGTCACCTGGCAAATTGCCGGCGACCTGCTGCCGCACCCGACTCGCGACCAGGTCCTCGCCACGGCCTTCAACCGCCACATCGCCAGACCAACGAGGGGGGGCAGCATCGAGGAGGAATTCCGCGTCGAGTATGTCTCGGACCGGACCAACACGTTTGCCACGGCGTTCCTGGGGCTGACGCTCCAGTGCGCCCGCTGCCACAGTCACAAGTACGACCCGATCAGCCAGAAGGAGTATTACAGCCTCTCGGCGTTCTTCGCCAGCATCGACGAGGCCGGGCTGTACTCGCACTTCACCGACGCCACGCCCACGCCGACCCTGCTGCTAACGACTCCCGACCGTGACCGCGCCATCGCCGAGGCAGGCGAAGCCGTTCGCAACGCCGAGGCCGCCCTGCCCCATCTGGCCGAATCGCGCCGGGCGGACTTCGAGAAATGGCTGACCTCCGCCGCGCGATCCCGACCGCCGCTCTTCACCGGCCGGATTGGCGACTATCCGCTCGATGCGATCGAGGGCGGCAAGGTCGCCAATCGTGCCGATGCGAAGAAACCGGGGCAGGCGATCGAGAACCCCAAGGTCGTCCGCGGCAAGGTCGGCCACGGTCTCCGCCTGTCGGGCGAGAACAACGTGACGCTCCCGCTGGGCAACTTCGACCGCTCCGACCCGTTCTCGATCGCAGTCTGGATCAACACGCCCGACCACAAGGACCGCGCGGTGATCCTGCACCGCTCGATGGCCTGGACCGACGCCGGCAGCCGCGGCTATCAGCTTTTGATCGAGGACGGCAAGCTGAGCGTCGGTCTGATCCACTTCTGGCCCGGCAACGCGATCGGCATCCGGGCGCGCCAGCCGCTGGCGCTCGGGCGCTGGACCCATGTCGCGATCGCGTATGACGGCTCGAGCCGCGCCTCGGGGCTGGCGCTTTATGTCGACGGCCGCCGCGCCGATTGCGAGGTCGTGCGCGACCGGCTGACGAAGAACATCACGGGCGGCGGCAATGATTCGCTCACGGTCGGCCAGCGGTTCCGCGACCGCGGGTTCAAGAACGGCCTGGTGGACGAGCTTCAGGTGTTTGACCGGACGCTCGCGCCGATCGAGGTGGCCCAGCTCTTCGACGGCCGCGCGCTGTCCAGCGAACTGGCCCTCGACCCGGCCCGCGTGAGCCGGCATCAGCGCGATGAGCTGTTTGCCTATTACCTGGCGAACGTCGATCCGTCGTACCGGAAGGACCTGGCGAAGGTGACGGCGCTTCGCAAGGCGCGGAACGCGCTGGTCGACCCGGTCCCCGAGATCATGGTGATGCGCGAGATGGCCCGGCCGCGGCCGACATTTCTTCTGAAGCGCGGCGCCTACGATGCGCCCGGCGAGCGGGTCGCCCCAGGCACGCCGTCGGCCCTGCCGGCGTTCGCCTCCGGCTGGCCGCGCAACCGGCTGGGCCTGGCGCGCTGGATCACCGACCCGGGCCACCCGCTCACCGCGCGCGTCGCCGTAAATCGCTGGTGGCAGGCGCTCTTCGGCCGGGGGATCGTCGCCACGCCCGAGGACTTCGGCAGCCAGGGCGAGTTGCCGAGTCATCCCAGACTGCTCGACTGGCTGGCGCGGACGTTCGTCGACTCCGGCTGGGACATCAAGCGCCTGGTGCGGCTGATCGTCACGTCGTCAACCTACCGCCAGAGCTCGGACGGCGCTCCCGAGCTGCTCGCGAATGATCCCGAGAACATCCTGCTGGCGCGCGGCCCTCGGGTGCGGCTGTCGGCCGAGATGCTCCGCGACGGCGCCCTCGGCGCGAGCGGCCTGCTGGTGGAGACGATCGGCGGCCCGCCGGTGAAACCGTACCAGCCGGCCGGGCTGTGGGAGGAGAAATCGGGCACGGCCTATCAGCGCGATGCTGGCCCAGGGAGCCACCGCAGGAGTCTCTACACGTACTGGAAGCGCACCTCGCCACCGCCGGCCATGCTGACCTTCGACGCCACGACCCGCGAGGTCTGCGCCGTCAAGCGGCAGGCGACCGCGACGCCGCTCCAGGCCCTCGTGCTGCTCAACGACCCGCAGTTTGTCGAGGCTGCGCGGGCGCTCGCCGCGCGGGCATTTCACGAGGGTGGTTCGACGCTCGAAGATCGCGTGACCTTCCTCTTCCGCGCCACGACCGGCCGTCGCCCGCGAGTGCGCGAGGTCGCCACGCTCGAGGCCCTCCATCGCGACCAGCTCGACGAGTTCCGCTCGGGCCGCTCGGACGCGGCGAAGCTTCTGGCCGTCGGCGACGCCCCGCGCGACCCGGCAATTGACCCGTCCGAGCACGCCGCGATGACCGTGCTGGCCCAGGCGCTGCTCAATTACGACGAGGTCGTGATCAAGCATTGAGCCCGAGCGAGTCGAACCACGCCGGCCGCGTTCGCCTCACGGCCGGTCCTCGTCCTCGCGATACTCGATGTCGAGCGTGCAATTGAGGATCCGCTGCCGGGGGTTGAGGTCCTCGAAGCTGAACCCATACTTGCCGAAGTGATAGAGCTTGATGCTCGTATCGGCCATCGGCGTGACGCCGATCTCGTGCAATCGGTGCGAGAAGCTGTAATCCTCGGTGAGGTAGCGCGTGCCGCCGCGACCGTCGGGCACGTACAGCGGCTGGAAGAACGGGTAGAACCCCTTCACCGGCCCCCAGTGACACTCGGGCAGCTTCAGCTCGGCGATCATCCGGTGCAAAACCTCGGCGCGGATGCGCAGGAACCCGGTCGAGGCATAGAGCAACGGATAAAGTCCCGGTGCCGCCGGTCCGAACACGACCCGATCCACCCCGGCCGCGAACGCGCCCGAGTAATCCGTGCCGGTCTTCTTCATGTAGATCCCCGCCACCACCGGCTCGGGGCGGGCCAGCAGGCGCAGGGCATCCGCCGGGTCGAAGCCGATATCCGCGTCGATGAAGAGGATCCGGTCGAACCCGTCGCGAAGCGCCTGGCTGAGCATCACGCACCGCAGCAGGTCGATCGCCGAGAACGACGCGCGCCGCACCTGCACCCCGGCCAGACCGATCCCGCGCAGGCCCTCGTCGCATTCCCTCTCGACGGCCGAATAGTACGGCACCAGCACCACCGGCCGCCCCGGGACCTGCGACGGGTGCGTTCCCGCCGAGACCGTCACCGTGTCCATGGTGTTATTTCTCCTTCGACTCGGAAGCCTTTGAGGTAGATGGGGCCGGCGCGTCATCCTTCCGCTTCGCGGGACCGGGCCGCTCGCGCGCAAGCTGCCGGCGGAACGCTTCGCGCCCGGCCTTCACGAACGCGCGATATCCCTCGGGGTCGATGAAGGGGTTCGGCCGCTCGCCGGCCTCGAGCCGGCGGCGCTTGGCGGCCAGGTCGAAATGCGTTCCGTGCGGCGCGAGGAACACGTCGCACGGCAGCTTCTCCAGCACGGCGAACGTCCGCTCGTAGTCCTCGGCGATCGCGGGATACTTCGGATTCTCCACCAGGCTCACGCCCACCAGGACCGTGGTTCCCCCGTAGAACACCACGTCCCGGCGCATACCCTGTTCATCGTCGACCGTCATCGTCCAGGTTGTGCAGCCCTGGGTGTGGCCGGGCGTCAGATGCGCGGTCAGTACGGAGCCCCCCAGCGACACGGTATCGCCGTCGCCGATGATCTGATCCGCGTGAGCGGGCGGGTAGTCGACCACGTCCTCGGCGGCCGGCAGGAAATCGCCGCGCCCGCCGCGCGCCAGCAGGTCGGCATCAGCCTGGCTCATCACGATCTTTGCGCCGGTGATCCGATGGAGCGCCGCGTGACCACCGGCGTGGTCGAGGTGCGCGTGGTTCGCCAGCAGGATCTTCACGTCATCGAGCCGGAAGCCCAGCTTCTTCATCGAGGCGCGGATCAGGGGAACCGTCTCGTCGAACCCGCTGTTGATCAGGATATGCCCCTCGGGCGTGGCGATCAGGTAGACCGCCGTGTTCGCTGCGCCGACATAATAGATGTTGCCGATGATCCGAAACGCCGGGAACGGCCGGTTCATCGCCCGCAGCGAGGCCTCGACCTGCCGGCGCGCGAACGCCCGCGCGGCGTCCCTCAGCCCGCCGGCCGGCCCCTGGGCAAATGCGAGAGACGGGCTTGCCGCAAGAGTGAGGAGGACCGCGATGCCAGATGCCACCGAGGCGAGACGTGACGGGCGCGCGATGAACCTCATGGCCGACTCCTCCGACTGGCGCGGTCCCGGCCGCGCCTCCCGCTCTCGACCGTGATTATAGCAAGAGCCGCAGGAGCGTCGCGATTTGCAACGACCCGGCGCCGCCGCGCGCCAGGGCAAGGCATACGAACGAAGGGCGATCGACCAGCTCAGGAGCCGCCAGGAGCCGTGACGCCTCCGCTCCAGCCGGCGCTCGACGCCGGCCGCCGCGGACCGGGACCAGGTCGTCGCATCCGGCCGCTTCCCGAAAACACCTCACGGGATCCGGACGCGGCTTGCCGCCTTTCCCGGACGCCCCGTTCCGCGGTTGTCGGGCGGGTGAAACCGCCAAGGTCGAGCCCTGGCATTCGGTGGACCTCACCCACTCGACTTGCCTTCGAAGATGCCCACTCGCACGCGGGCATCTTCGAAGATGCCCCGAAGATGCCCACTCGCACGCGGGCATCTTCGAACAGTGCGGGCATCTTCGAAGAATCGCTGCTATCGGCGCGGGCGCCTTCGGGCCGTTCCCGGCACCCGCGTCGCCACCGAACGGTGTCAGTCCAGCGTCCGGATCGAGACGTTGCGGAACTCGACCGGATCGCTGTGACCAGCAAAGCCAAAATAACCCGAAGTCCGGTCCTTGCCCGGGTGGGGCGAGTTGTGCATGAACTCCTTGACGTTGGCCAGGTCGGTGTCGAGGATCACGGTGCCGTTCAGCTCGACCTTGATCTTCGACCCTTTCACCGTGACCTCCTGGAAGTTCCACTGGCCGGCCGGGTGCTGATAGCCGCGTTTGGCGGCGACCATGCCATAGGCCGAGCCGTGTGCCTGGCGCGGGTCGATCTTGCCGTGGACCTTCTCATAGTTGTCGTCGAGGACCTGGAGCTCGGTCATGCCCTCATAGGCGGTGTCGCCGTGGCCGGGGTAGCGGATCGCCAGGCCGTTGTTGCCGCCTGGTGGCAGGCGGAACTCCAGCCTCGCGGAGAAGTCCTTGAGCTCCTCGTTGAAATAGATCACGCCGCCCCTGTTCGGCTTGCAGCGGATATTACCGTCGACGACCTCGTAGTTCTCGATCGGGCCGGCCCACTGCGCGAGATTGGCGCCATTGAAGATCGAGCGGAAGCCCTTGGCGCCATGCTCGGCGAGCAGCTTGTTGGCCTCGTCGGCCGGGATCTCGCGGACGGCGATGTTCCGCCAGTGGATCTCGTGATCGTGCGTCTGGAGCTGGATCGGGCCGCGGGCGACGAGCGGGACCTTGCGGTCCCAGTAGTTCTCCCATCGCGCGAAGTCGACGACCAGCTTGTCGTTCAGGTAGACGCTCGTCCGCTCGCCGACCTGGAGGATCCGCAATGAGTTCCACTCGCCGATTGGTTTGTCGGCCAGCACGAGCGGGTCCTTGCCCGAGGCGCCGGGTGAGTTGTTCCAGAGGCCGCCCGAGCCCTTGTGCGCGTCGTTGCGGCGGTAGGTCGGCTCGGTGTAGTCCCAGATCTGGACCTGCGGCGTGCCGCGGAGATAAACCCCGCTATCCCCCTTCGGCCCGATCTTGAAATCAACCTTCAGCTCGACGTCGCCGTAATCCTTGTCGGTGGTCAGATAGGCGCCCTGGCCGTCGTTGACGATCACGCCGTTCTCGACCCGCCAATGCTTCTTCAGGTCCTCGGCGCCCTTCTCCAGCACCCTGGCTTTCTCATCGGAGCTCATCGCCGCGAACTTGCGCGGGTCCATCGTGGCGACGCCGTGCCAGCCGGAGAGGTCCCTGCCGTTGAACAGGGTCACGAATCCGCCGCCCGAGGTGCCGCGGGGCGCCGCGGCTGTTGCCGTCGCCGCCGTCGGCTTCGGCGCGTTCG
>JAKAUH010000143.1 GCA_021818605.1 Planctomycetota bacterium | reverse complement strand
GCTTCGGCCAGGGACACTACGTGGTGATGCCCCAACCCGAATCCTGACGACCCCGTCCAGGAGCCGTTGTGCCCTCTTGCATCGAGCACTTCCGAGGCCCCGCGCGATCCCGGTGGTGGTGGTCTCGTACACGGACCGCGAGGAGGACCGCATCAAGGGCCTGGATGCCGGGGCCAACGCCTATCTCACCAAGAGCAGCTTCCACGACCAGACGTTCCTGGCGACGGTCACGGACCTGATCGGCGAGGCGCGGGATTGATCAGGAGTCATCCGTTTCCTGATGCCGCTTGCCGGCCGGTGATTCTGGGGACGAGGTAAGGTCAGGACAGCCACCGTGCAAGGATCGCCGAACTCCAAGGCGCCGAAGCAACGGGACGATCGAGATCATCCCCGCCATCGCAATACCTCCGATCAGTCCCGAGGCGATCCGGACGGGCCATCCCGGCGGTCGGGCGGGGACCAGTGCGATCGCGGTCCACTCCGGCGACTGCATGAGCGAGGCCTTGTCGAGGACGGACGGCGGCCAGTTCGGGTCGATCACCTGCACGAGACGCCCGGTATGTCCTACCGGGCGGATCACCTGATAATGCCCGTGGCGTGGCCGCTTCAGGAAGATGATCATCGGCCGATCGATGGCCCGTTCATCCTTGTTGAGACGGACGCCCTCTAGCCGTAGACCGCAAGCCGCGGCAGCGTCCCGCAGCTCTTCCAGCGAGGAACCTGATGCCGAGGGCCCTCCGAGGGCCGCCAGGACGCGCTCTGGCTGCATCGGATGCCCCTCGATCAGCAGGAGGGTGCCGAGGGATGTCATGCCGCAATCGATGGTGTCGTCGGGGCCTGGGTCGTCGCCGTCGCGTCCGCTCGTGTCTCCGGGAAGCGCGATCAACGTGACCAGGGATAAAATGGCACCGAACCTCGCGGCCCACGGTGCTTCCGGCCCGCGTGCTCGCCGGCTCATCGGAATTTCCACCTCCAGGCGCCGACGCCGATGAGGACGATCAGTCCCGCGGCGGCAAATCCCACCTGCCAGATCGACGTCCCGCTCCACGTCTCACGCGCGGGGGACGACGCCTCGAGGGCCCTGGACTGCTCGTCTGCTTCGGCCAGAGCCTCCTCCAGGTGCTGCTTGATGCCCTGCGCGTCGGAGCGCCGGAGAGGTTTTCGGAATCCTTTGCGCCGGGCCGCCAGTGCCGCATTCTCCGGGATCGCGCCCTTCCAGCCCAGGGTGAAGTACGCATCGGGAAGTCCCTGGTTGACTCGCACGGTTCCCTGGAGGACCTGATAGGTTTCGTAGGCCACGGGCCGGTCCACATAACCGGGGCCGAGCACGGGATAGATGTACGTCACGCCGTGGACGGGGAACCACCGCTCGCGCCCGCCGGGGCCGGGCAGTCGCTCGAGCTCGATGTCTCCCGTCCGCATCCGGGGCCGATCACCCCTGCGGAACTCGACCTGGAGGGGATGGCCGCCGCGCTCCAGGTCGATCCAGTACCGGACCGTAGGCCGGTCCGCCATCCGATCGGGTAGTCCCGGGCCCTCGTCGAGCTGGATCTTGAGGCAGCGATGGCCGCCGATCTCCTCCCAGCCGAGGCACTGGTAGCGCCACGACGCAGGATCCTTGAGGGTTTGCAAAAACCAGAAATAACAGATCCGTTCTGGCGAGAACGGCCGGTTCAACATTCCCGGTCCGCCTGGGCCCACCGTGGGCCGCGCGTCTCGCCTCTCGGGCAGCTCGTCCACGCGGCTCAGCTGGTGATCGAGGATCACCATCACCTGGTGAGTCGAGAAACTCTTGAATTCCTTGTTGTCGTTGATGTAGTCGATGTAGCAATCCAGGCGTGTCGCGCCGTCGGATCGGAACGCGTATCCTCCCTGGTAAGTACGTTCTCCCACTCGACCCGAGACGCCTTCCCTCATGTCTTCCTGAATGCTGCGCCCCGGGGGCACGCCGCGGAGCCATCCCTCGAAGACGAAGGAGACGTCGCGGACCTCCCCGTGCAGACCATCCATGAGGCGAACGAAATCCGACGGACCGACATCGCCAGGTCCGACACCGGCCAGGACACATATCAGGATCCAGGCAGACGGCATCTTGACGAGCCTCCACGCCAGCTACAGTTGAGGTCCGGCCGCAAGGAGGTCCGAGCATCCCACAGGAAGCCCGTTGGCACCGAACTGCGGCTGCATGTTTTGACATCCGTATGTCATCCAACCAGGGCCCGAGCCGGTCACCACGCACATTCCGGCCAGCGCATCACCGCAGGCGCCGCCATCCGTCGGCTGTTGGCCCTGTCCGTAGGGCACCTTCGTCCCATTTACCCCGAAATTCTGGATGCCCTGCTGGGTGCAACCCGCGCAGTTAAAACCGATGTTGGCGACGCCGCATCCGGAGGAGGGAACATAGGGATTTCCCGTGATCGTCTGCATCGCAGAAGCACCCTTGCTGTCGCAACTGGATAAACCGAATATCTTGTATCTCAGGTCGGCCCCGCGGACAGAGCCGAGCGATCGAGGGTGCAGTGGTGTCGAATGATCCCCAGCGGAGACGGGGGGGAAAGCCGCCGGGATTGTCACGGCCAGGGCGACCAGCAAGAAGGCGGACCAGGTCCTGTTCGACGTCATCGGGAAACCTCCGTCGGTGATCAGGGCTCGTCGTCAATCAACCAACTCGTGACCGTTGCGCGTACCCAGGCCTCGCCAGACGGCCTGAGAGATCGTCTCGCCTACGAAGCGGACCGAGCCGTCGCCCATCAGCGCGTTCACGCCCCCGGGGTGCAAGCTGCGGGCCGTGGACACCCCGGGCGGCGTCTTGAGGGCCCCGGCCAGGCAGTCCGGAATGATCCCGTTGGGGACCTGAGCATGGGTGTAGAATGTTCGGTCCAGTCCCTCCCAGAGCCAATGATCGCCCGCCAGCACGAAGCCGTAGCTGTCGTAATACGGTCGCGCGGCGATCCGGCAGGCGGTCAGGCCGTCGTCGGCCGTGCCGTAGTTTCCCGTCTGGATCGCCCAGTAATCGCGGTCGGGGCGGAGGGGATGACCGTTCGACCCTCGGAGTCTCTCGCTGAAGGCAACGGTATGGGAGAGGCCGTCGACCACCTGGCTCGGGCGAGTCAGGCCGTCCTCCTGGAAAAAGCCGTTTCCGCTGTCCGTGTGGATGAAGCTCCGATCGGGAAATCCGCCGACGCCGGCATTACCCCGGTAGTTGGTGCCCCCCTGTTTGAACGTCCCGAAACCATCCGATGGACAGAGGAACGTCGCGATCGACGCCGACAGAGCCGTCGCATTCGCGGCGGCGGCGGCGATCTCCGGCTCGCTCGGGGGCGGGTAGCCGATCGTCTCGAGTGGGCTGGCCCCTATCCCAAAATTGATCGAGTTGTACAGGGCAACCTGGTCGAGCATCGGCAGGAGGCGGGTCTGCACGCTGAAGTATCCGAAATACATAACCGGATGCACGCCCTGTGCGCCGGGTGGTCCGACCCAGGTGGTGATCGCGACGGGATAACAACCGTTCGTGCCGTGGTACGATTCGAGCGCCAGCCCGATCTGCCGCAGGCTATTCTGGCAGCTCGCCCGGCGTGCCGACTCGCGCGCCGACTGCACGGCCGGCAACAGAAGCGCAATCAGAATGCTGATGATCCCCAGCGCCGTCAGGGTCTCGATCAGCGTGAATCCACCGCGGACCCGGCGCCGCCTCATGAGCCACCCCCCTCCGACCCGGCGTCGGGCAAGACCAGGACGCTCAACTCCGCCGTCCGCTGATCGGGGTGATCGGTGGTGATCGTCACGTTCGATACCCCGTCGACCAATCCCTTCGACGGGTCGAGTCGCAGCCGGATCGTGTGTCGCTGAACGAGGTCCCCGGGAATCTCCGCGGGCCCCGCGAACAGCGGCGAGCTCATCCCGGTGACGCGGAATGGCGCGCCGTCGGACTCCACAACGATGGTCCGATCGATCGCTCCGTCCGAGCGATGCACCGTCATCGCCGCCGGGATGACCTTTAGCCGCGGGCGCACCTCCCAGCCGACCGGCAGCGCCTCGACGCGGCCGTCGGGCCAGCGGAAGCGCACCTCGCCCCGCTTCACGCCCGGCTCCCGCGACGCCGGCATCGCCACCACGAAGTCGCGGGTTGATTCGATCACTCCGTCCGGGCCCTTCGTCGTGACCGCCTCGCCCACGAAGGCCGCGTCGATCGGCGCAGCGGCCAGGACCTGCCCGGGAAGGTCGCGCCCCAGGTCCCCCTTTCGCCGCGAGATCACACGGAGTGTCCGCCTGGCGGGCTGCCCCATCGGAACCACGCCGGTCTTGTCGTCCCGACTCTGGACTTCCCACGCGGAAGTCAGCCGGGCTTCCAGGGCCAGCCCGACGAACCGCCGGCCGGGCTGATCGGTCTCGATCTGGAACATCACGGCCTTCGCGCCCGATTGATGGCCAGGGCTGAAGGACGTGGGAACCTCGACCTCGCCCCTCGCGGGGATCGCTTCAGGCAACGGCCCGATCGTCGAGCAGCAGGGCGTGAAGGCCATCGCCCGGACCAGCCCGATCGGCCGGTCGGTCGGTCGGGTTCTCCAGCACGAAGTCATGCCGCAGCGTTTGCCCGTCCGCGAAGACCGTCCCGAAATCATGAAGGCTGCTCGTCGCCAATGCCGGCACGCTGCCGGGCCCGGGCTCAACAGGCGCCACCTCGTGGTTCGATCCCGAACCCGCCGCCCCCGTGCACCCGGGGATCAGGAATAATAACGAGACCACGCACAACGCCAGATCAGGGAATCGCCGGATCTTCATGGGAATCTCACGTTGCGAAGCGTGATGGTCGCAAGAACAGCACGAACGCCCGCGTGATCCGCAGAGTGACGGGATGATATACTCGCCACTTTCATCTCGTCAAGAAAAAAAAAGCCGATGCGAAATCCGCCTTCCTCAGGTCTCTCTCGATACGAACCAACAGGCAGCTTTAGCCATTACAGGGACAGAAGTTCGGCTGCGGCCAGCGGCGTCATCCCGAGGAAATGCTTCCTCGACCAGCCGTTCTTCGCCCACGGTGACGGACCTGATCGGCGACGCGCGGGCGCAGACCGAGGCATCGGCTCGCCGATCGAAGTGGCGACGTGGATCGAGGTGATTACTTCGGCTTCGCCGCCTTCGGCCGCCGCTTGCGCGTCCAGATGTGGCGCAAGTCGTCGGGAGTCGCCGCAGTCACGATCTTTGGGAGGATCTTTCTCAGCACCACTGGGTCGCGGATCTGTCGGATCTCGGACATCAGCTCCAGGCCCGCGGCGCCGAACTTCGTCCCCAGGACAGCCTCGATGCCCTGTTCCAGTCCCTGTTCCAGTCCCTGTTCCAGTCCCTGTTCCAGTCCCTCCGCCCTGGCCCTCTCGATTTCCTTCCGTTCGAAGATGTCGACAAACGGCATTTGCGCCTCCCGCTGATAGGCGGTAATCTCGTTCCAGAACCGTTCTTCCAGCGCCTCGGGCAGCTCCAGTATCCAGTCGATGAAGCGGAGCAGCCGGCGCAGGTCCTCCGGGCTCATCCCGCGGCCGTAGAGCCCTTTCACCAGCCGCACCTTCCACGCCTGACGCTCGGCGGGCGAGCGGCGCGTTTCCATCGCCTTGAGGTGCGCCAGCACCACCACCGAAAACGGGTTCGCAGGACCGTCGGCTCATCGATCGGCGGCTCCGTGGATCGGGATCGAGGCAATCAATCGGGCTTCGCCGCCTTCGGCCGCCGCTTGCGGGTCCAGACGGTGCGCACTTCGTCGAGCCTGGCCGCAGTCCTGAGCCGGGCGAGGACCTTGCCCAGCACCGCTGGGTCGCGGATCTGTCGAATCTCGGGCATCAGCTCCAGGCCCGCAGCGCCAAACTTCGTCTCCAGGACAGCCTCGATGCCCTGTTTCAGGCCCTGTTCCAGGCCCTCCGCCGTCGCCTTCTCGATCGCCTTCCGCTCGAATATATCAATAAACGGCATCTTGTTCTCCTGCTGATAGGCGGTAATCTCGTCCTGGAACCGTTCTTCCAGCGCCTCGGGCAGCTCCATGATCCAGTCAATAAACCGGAACAGCCGCCGCAGGTCCTCCGGGCCCATCCCGCGGCCGTACAGCCCTTTGACCAGCCGCACCTTCCACGCCTGACGCTCCGCCGGCGACCGACGCGTCTCCAGCGCCTTCAGGTGCGCCAGCACCACCACCGAAAACGGGTTTGGGTCGGATTCCAGCTTCTCGTATTGTCCCGCGTGGTCCAGCAGCTTGACAACCGGGAACTCGATCAGGGCACGGAAGCCCCACCGGCCGTACTCGTACCGATCCGGACGCCAGCCCGGATCATCATCGGCCAGGATCGCCAGGCTGACCACCTCGTGATCGTATCGGTCGAAAATCCGGTGGTTGTACACGTACATCCGCCGGGCGAACTCGCGGTCCTTGCTCGCCTGCACCTCGATGTGAATCAGCAGCCATTTTTCCTGACCGTTTTTGAGCCAGACCTTCACGAGTTTGTCGACATAGCGCCGGCCCTGCCTCGCCTGACGGACGATGGGCTGGAGCTCCTTGTCCAGCGCCTCGTATCCACGCGACCAGTCGATCTCGGCATGCGCCGTGGTGAAGAAGAAGGCGATGCAGGGCTCGAAGTACTGGTCGAGCGCCTCCTTCCACGGACTGTCCGAATCCGCACGGGACGGCTTGCCCCGCCCGGAACGACCGGTCTTTCCTCGACTCTGTCGACGTTTCGCCATGACAAGCTCCACAGGTCCTCGAGGCTCACTCCCGCCGGTCGGCGCGCCAGCCGCTGACCGATTTCAGCGCGAGTCCCGGAAGAGACTTCGCCGGATTCGTAGGCCAGGCTTTAGCCTGACGGCTTGCTGCGCAGTCAGGCTAAAGCCTGACTCACAGGACAAACGTCCACAGCTTTCAGGAAAGCCCCTCAGCTCTCGGCCCAGGGATCGACGATCGGGACGCCCGTGGCCGCGAGGTGGGGCGTGCTGCGTGTCATGACCCGCAGCCCGTGCCGCAGGCCGGTCGCCGCCAGCAGGCCGTCGACGGCCGGAAGGATCAGCCCGGCCTGCTGGACCCGCGCCGAGAGCTCGCCCCAGACGCGGCCCGTCTCGTGGTCCACCGCCAGGATGCGATCGGCGAACTGCGCCTCCAGCCCGGCCGCCCAGGCCGCCAACCCCCGCTTCTGCCGGCTGGCGGGGAGCAGGGCGATCCCCTTGACGACCTCGCCCAGCGTCAGCACGCTGAGATACAGATCCTCGTCCGCGATCAGGTCCACGGCCGCCTTCACCGCAGGATGGCCCTGCGGATCGCGCAGCTCGAACAGAACAGGAGTGTCGAGCAACGTCCTCATCGTTCCGCATCCTGTCCCGGGCTCTGGCTGCGCTCGCGGGTCAGCTCGAGCCCCGCGAACGATTCGCCCTGGCCCAGGTAATCCTTGAAACTGGATCTCCGGCCCGTGATCCGCTCGTAATCCTTCTCGGACAGCACGATCACCGCCTCCTTCCGGCGCCGGACCCGTTGCGGCCCGACCGCCATCGCCTGGTTGAATAACTCACTGAATCGGTTCTTCGCGTCCGCGAGCTGCCAGTCCATGAGCGTTCTCCAAATCTAGCCAATCTAGCCAAAACTACTTCCAGGCGGGTCCACTGGCAAGAGAATCCCCCGAAAATCGAGATGCACGACCCGCCGCGCCCCTCTTATCCTGCGGCGAGCGGCAAACCAACGATCGGCGTTTTGGCCGACGGCCGCCGCCCGGCGACAGAATGAGACCGAAACCCCGGGGCGAGGAGGACGTCGGTCATGGCGAGCGGCCTGGCGGTCGGGATGGGAGGCACCTTGCGGCACCTCCGTGATTTATTCGGCGACGGCACGGCCGTCGGCCTCGGCGACGGGCAGCTCCTGGCCCGGTTCGCCGACTCGGGCGACCAGGCGGCCTTCGAGGCCCTGGTGGCGCGGCACGGTCCGATGGTCCTGGCGACCTGTCGCGCCGTGCTGAAGCACGAGCACGACGTCGAGGACGCGTTCCAGGCGACCTTTCTGGTCCTGGCGAAAAAGGCTCGATCGGTGCGCGCCGGCGATGCGCTGGGAGGCTGGCTGCACCGCGTCGCCTATCGCGCGGCGGCGCAGCTCGGCGCCGACCTGCGGCGGAGGCGCAAGCGCGAGGCGGAGGCATCGACGATGGCGACGCCCGCGACGGCCCACTCGCGCACCGGTCCCGACCCCGAGGTTCGCTCGATCGTGCACGAGGAGGTCGACCGGCTGCCGGAGAAGCACCGGCTGCCGATGGTCCTGTGCGACCTGGAGGGCCTGAGCTACGAGCAGGCCGCCAGCCGCCTGCGCTGGACGGTGCCGACCCTGCGCTGCCGGCTGGCGAAGGCCCGCCAGCAGCTTCAGGGGCGATTGGCCCGCCGCGGGATCACCGCGGGTGTCGTCGGAGCTTTCCTGGCGGCGTCGGCATCCACGGCCCGCGCCGCGGTCCCCGCCGCACTTGCCCGCTCGACCGTCGCCGCGGCGGTCGGGGGATCGGCCTCGGCCGTCGCCGCCGCTCTTTCCACCCAGATCGTGAGGAGTCTTGTCATGGCCAGGCTCAGGATTGCCGCGATCGCGATGGCGGTGTCAGCCTCGATCGCGTCGCTCGGCGTGGTCGCCGTGGGCGCCTGGCGGCCCGAGCCGCCCCGCGCGGCGGCTGCTGCACAGAAACCATCTGCGATTGCAAATATCGATACAAAAAAGGCCCTGGCCGATCTGATCGACGTCCGCGGCCGGGTCGTGGACCCGCAGGGCCGGCCGGTAGCCGGCGCCTCGGTGCGGGCCGCGATGCTCGACCGCGAGACTGACGCGATCCCGTCGACCACGAGCGGCCTGGATGGGACGTTTCGGCTGCGGGTCCCGCCCTGGCGGCGGAACACGGTCCTGCGTCTGACCGACGCGATGTTCCCCTGGGTCGTCGCCACGGCGAAAGGGTACGGGCCCGGCTGGGCGTCGGCCGTCCGCCAGCTCAACGGGCCCGAGGAGACCATGATCCGGCTGGTCGAGTCCGGCCCGCCGATCGAGGGCCGGATCGTGGATCTTGAAGGCCGGCCCGTGGCCGGCGCCCGGGTCAAGGTTGAACAGATCTGGCTTAGTCGCAAGGATAGCCTGACGAGCTGGTTCGACCAGATCCGCGCCGGCGGTATCCGCAACCTCTTGCAACTCCTCGATTCGCTCCCCTCGGAGATCGTCACTTCAACCGATGCAGACGGCCGCTTCCGCCTGACTGACCTCGGGCCCGACCGGATGGCCGACCTACTCGTCTCGTCTCCGAGGATCGCCACGGCGCACCTGTACGTCGCCAACCGCGACGGCGCGCCGGTCCGCGTCGCCGACCCCCACATGGCGATGATGATGGCCCATCCCTCGACGACGTATTACACCCGCCGCCTCGACTACGCCGCCGAGCCGACGCGCCCGATCGAGGGTACGAT
>JAKAUH010001047.1 GCA_021818605.1 Planctomycetota bacterium | reverse complement strand
CTTCTTCGCACCGATGCGGGGTCCATGCTCTTGCCGGTCCTGGTCCCGCAGGCCATCATCGACGACTCGGTGGGTGACGTTCCAGCAAGATCGGCCGAGGCCGATCGTGTTCTCCGCGTGGGTCATGCCTGAGCCTCGGCCGATCTTGCTGGACTCGTCCCGGCGAGCGGTGCCGCTGCCAGAGAATGGCCTGTTGCTCTCGTCGAAGCTCGCGGATCTGCTCGATGTTTGTCCTGGCGACCAGGTCTCCGTCGAGGTTCTCGAAGGGGCGCGCCGGGCCCACCGAATCCCGGTCGAATTCCTCGTCTCCGACGACGAGGGGATCTCCGCCTACATGCAGCGGTCGGCATTGAACCGCCTGCTGCGCGAGGGCGGGAGATCGCCGCGGACACACCCCTCGCACCTCCGTCGTCCGAAAAGCCGCCGGCCGCTATCACCCCGGCAAGGAAGATCCTCAAGTAGGTCAGGCTCTCAGCCTGACAATGAAGGCGTGTCAGGCTGAGAGCCTGACCTACTTTTCTGCCGGCGTAATACGTCGATCGGCCCGGTCTGGCACTCCAGGAGGAGAATCACCTCGATCGGCATCGTCTTCGATCAACCGCTGAATCCTGCCTCCGCGAAGAGGCGGCGCCAGTATGCCGTGCTCGCGGACGGGGTCAAACAGGTGAACGGAAGCGATGTGCTGGACCGCACGGCCCTGCGCATCGCCCGCGTCCACTATAACAACACCCTGCATCGGGTGAGGATCTCCCTGGCCAGGTCCCACAAGGGACCGCTTCAGGTTGTCGTCTATCCCGGACTGGCGGGTGCCAGTGGTGCGGTCAGTACCCCGTCCTCCTCGTGGGTGGTGCGCTGAGACCTTGTCAAAGAAATCGATTTCGAACAACGCATGGAAGAGAGCAATTATAGGCAATCATGGAATCATTGCGGCGTCATGCTGTTCTGCTGTCTGCTTACCGCTCTTTTCCTGCGATTCTTCCACCTCCGCTGAGGTGAGTCCGGTCAGTCGCGGGCCGTGCGTTCGCAACAGGCCGCAAATCGGGGACTGGGCCCGAGCGTTCAATCCGTCGGGCCACTGCTTGAGCGACAGAGCGAACCCCACGATAATCGCATTGTTGACAGCGAGGCAACGCTCTCGTCGTCGCGGAATCCGCGAGCGATTCCTGTGTCTGCCGTCGTCCTCGTCGAGGGAATTCGAGTGGCCTCTGTCTCCGGGATCGAATCCAGCCTGGTCCAGCGAATCCAGACAACCCGCCGGGAACTGCTCGACCTGTCCGCGCGCAATCGGCTGATCAGCACTCCGCGAGGGTCGTCCCGCGGGCGACGGATCGAGATCGTCAACGAGCGATCCGAACCGGTGTTCCGGCTGCTCGTCCGCGATCGGCGTGCACTGGCGTTCCTGCCCGGCGTCGAGCCCGGCGAGGATGACTCTGCCGTCGTCGAAGCCGGCTCTCCCCAGCTAGCCCAGCCGGGGGACAACTCGAACAGTTCTGACGACGCGACTCCCGACCCTCGCCACGTCGACCACCGATTGCAGACTCGCCTCAGCTCGGAGCGGCTCCAGGCGCGTCTCCTGTCAATCTCCTACGACGCCCTGACGTTCGAGCAGGAGCAGGGCGTCAGCATCCTCTACCTGGCGATGGGGTTCCTCGTCTGGTACGAGTCCCCGTCATCCGACAAGGCCCGGTATGCGCCTTTGCTTTTGATCCCGGTGGAGCTCACCCGACAGACCGCGGCCAGCCGGTTTCACCTCAAGTATCGCGAGGAGGACGTCACCACCAACCTCTCGCTCCAGGCCAAGCTGATGGCTGAATTCGGCATCATGCTCCCGGAAGTCCCCGAGATCGACGAGCTCTCGCCCGAGGCGTACTTCGACGCCGTGGCCCGCGCGATCGCCGACCGGCCGCGGTGGACAGTCATGCATGACGACATGGTCGTCTGGTTCTTCTCGTTCGCCAAATTCCTGATGTACCGCGACCTGGACCCCGTGAACTGGCCTGAGCAATCACCTCTGGGCGCCAACCCGGTGCTGGCGAATCTGCTGCGCGACGGGTTCGCCGCCGAGCTCCCCTTCTGCGGCGACGACGAGAAGATCGACCCGCTGATCCCGCCCGAGAACATGGTGCACGTCACCGACGCCGACAGCTCGCAGGCGATCGCCATCGAGGAAGTCAGGCGCGGGCGTCATCTGGTCATCCAGGGCCCGCCGGGCACGGGGAAGTCCCAGACAATCACCAACCTGATCGCCACCGCCGTCAAGGCCGGCAAGAAGGTCCTCTTCGTCGCCGAGAAGATGGCCGCACTCGAGGTTGTCCAGGGCCGGCTCGAACGCCTCGGCCTCGGTCCGATCTGCCTCGAGCTCCACAGTCACAAGGCCAACAAGAAGATCGTGCTCGACGAGCTCGCCCGCACGCTGGCCCTCGGCCGTCCGAAGCTCGAAAGCTCGGACGATGCCTTGGTTGCCTTGCGAGGCGCAATCGACCGGTTGAATCGGCACGCCGCTCTGATGAACACCCCGATCCAGCCGGCCGGGATCACCCCGTTCCAGCTCATCGGGCGGCTGACCTACCTGTACGCCCGGGGCGTCGAGCCGATCCGCCTCGACCTGCCCGCGCCTGAGTCATGGAGCGCCGTCGAGGTTCGCGAGCACTGCGCCCGCCTGGCGGACATACAGAAGCATCTCGAGGAGATCGGGCCGCCGGCCGACCACGCGTGGAAAGGAGTTACGCGGGTCGAGCCGTTGCTCCCGATGGACGTGCAGGAACTCCAGGCCGACATCAGCGACGCGATCGCTGCCCTGACCGAGCTGGCCTCGGCCGATACTCTGCTCGTCGAGATGTTCGGCGGCGCGCGGATGGCGCCTCCCGGACTGAAGGACATCCAGCAACTCGGCCGGTTCGCCCTCCGTATCCTCCAGGCCCCCGCGATTGACCGAGCGGCGATCGCCAGCGCCGTCTGGAACGAGCGCCGTGACGAGATCGGGGCGCTTGTCGAACGCGGCCAGTCGGTCGCCGCGGAATACCAACGGCTCCGCGACACATGGCACGACGACGCCTGGCAGGCCGATCTCGCAGGCGCCCAACGCTCGCTTGCAATCCACGGCCGCTCGATCCTCCGCTGGTTTCGAGGTGACTACCGGAGAACGGTCGCGCTGCTCCGCGACCTGGTCCGGACGAGACTGCCCCGAGACCTGGACGAGCGCATCAAACTGCTCGACGAGGCGATCACAATCGCCGACGGGCGGAAGGCGCTCGACCACGATCCGGCCGTCACCGAACTCGGCCAGAGAGCTTTCGGCGCGACGTGGAAGGGCGCGCAGTCCGATTGGGAATCGCTCGCGCGAGTCGTCGCATGGGATGCGGAATGCCGCGGCCTGGGCGCTCCAAGGGATCATCGTGCCGTCCTGGCCCGGCTGGATCGTCCCGGGGCATTGGAGGCAGCCCTCGGGACGATCTCCACGAGGCTCAAGCCTGCTTCGGCCCGGCTGGAGGGGCTGGCGAAGACGCTCTTGCTCGACTTCCCGGCGGCTTTCGGCGTCGACGCGCCGAACGCGGTCCCGGTCGAGGACTGGCTCGACCGCCTGCGGCGATGGCAGGCTGATCCCGAGTCACTCTCGAAGTGGATCGGCTACCGGATGCGGCGACGTCGGCTGGAGGAGGCCGGCCTGGGCGCCGTCGTCTCGGCGATCGACGAGGGGCAGATTGCCATCAGCTCCGCAGTTGACCAGTTCTGGGTGGCGTACGACCAGGCTCTGATCCGCGATGCCTACCGGGCGAATCCGGACCTCGCCGCGTTCGACGGGCGATCCTTCGAACGATGGATCGAGGAGTTCCGCGCGCTGGATCAGCGGCGGATCGACATGGCGCGGAGCGAAGTTGCCGCCGCGCATCACGGCGGAATCCCGCGCAGTGCCATGGGCGGCGAGATGGCGATCATCCGCCGAGAGATCGAGAAGAAGCGCAGGCATAAGCCGATCCGCCAACTCATCAAGGAGGCTGGGAATGCCATCCTCGCCATCAAGCCGGTCTTTCTGATGAGTCCGATCTCGGTGGCGCAGTTTCTCGAGCCAGGGAGCATGACCTTCGACCTGCTCCTGATCGACGAGGCCAGCCAGGTCAGCCCGGTGGACGCGCTGGGAGCGATCGCGCGGGCCTCGCAGGTGGTCGTGGTGGGTGACGACCGGCAGCTTCCGCCCACGCGATTCTTCAGCAAGATGCTCGACGAGGACGGCGTCTCGGGCGACGGCGACGGACTTCATGCCGGCGATCTTGAGAGCATCCTGGGCCTCTGTGTCGCGCAGGGAATGCCTCAGCGTATGCTCCGCTGGCACTACCGCAGCCGCCATCATTCGCTGATCGCCGTGTCGAATCGCGAGTTCTACGACAGCCGCCTCTTCGTTGTCCCGAGCCCGAATTCGGTCACGGCGAATCATGGGCTGCACTTCCGGCCGGTCCCGGGCGGTGTCTTCGATCGGGGCGGCAGCGCGACCAATCGGGTCGAGGCCCGAGCGGTCGCCGAGGCCGTGATTGAGCACGCCCGACGATCGCCCGGCAGTTCGCTGGGCGTGGGAGCCTTCTCGGTCGCTCAACGGGACGCGATCCGCGACGAGCTCGAGGTCCTTCAGCGCGAGCATGTCGACCTGGCGACGTTCTTCGCCGCTGGACGACCCGAGCCGTTCTTCGTCAAGAATCTCGAGAACATCCAGGGGGACGAGCGGGACGTGATCTTCATCTCGGTCGGTTATGCCCGGGATGCCTCAGGCAACCTGGCGATGAACTTCGGCCCGCTGTCGAACGAGGGGGGCGAGCGCCGGCTGAACGTGTTGATCTCGCGGGCCCGCGAGCGCTGCGAGGTCTTCAGCTCGATCACGGCCGACGAGATCGACCTCCAGCGCGCGAAGTCTCGCGGTGCTTCGGCGTTCAAGACGTTCCTCCGCTTCGCCGAGACGGGCGATCTGGACTCGCCGAGCCCGACGGGCGGCGATTACGACTCCGACTTCGAGCGGCAGGTCGCGTTGGCCCTGGAGGGGCTGGGATTCCGGGTCGATCGTCAGGTGGGCACCGGGGGATTCCGGATCGACCTGGCCATCGTGGACCCCGAGAAACCCGGACGCTACCTGCTGGGGATCGAATGCGACGGGGCGACCTATCACTCGTCCCGCTCGGCCCGCGACCGCGACCGGCTCCGCGAGGCCGTCCTGCAGGACCGGGGCTGGAAGATCCACCGCATCTGGAGCACCGACTGGTTCCACCGCCCCGCGGAGCAGTTGCAGAAGACCGTCGCCGCCATCGAGAAGGCCCGGGCCGAGTGGCAGTCGGACCCCGACGGCCGGGCCGCCCGCGACGAGCCGGCCACCCTGGCCGCCGATGACGACGAACCGGAGATCGCGCGCCACGCGGACCAGGAGAGTCCCAACGGCGACGTCGCGTTCGCCTGGTCGATCCCGTACCAGGAGTTCCAGCAGTCGGTTCCCGCCGGCACTTCGATTGCCGAGACGAGCGCGGCCGTCCTCGGGCGGATCGTAACGGCCCTCGTCCGGTTCGAGGGCCCGATCCACCGTGATGAGATCGCCCGACGCCTCACATCGCTCTGGGGACTCCAGCGGACGGGCGCCCGGATCGCCGAGGCCGCCTCGCGGGCGGTGAACTCCGGCGTCCGCCGGGGTATCCTGCGCGAGGAGCAGGACTTCGTCACTCACTCGGACCAAACCGTGGTCCCGGTCCGTGACCGCTCGGCGCTGGCCTCGGCGACGCTCAAGAAGCCAGAGATGATCCCGCCGGCCGAGATCCGGCAGGCGATTGTCCACCTCGTCACGGAACAGGTCGGCCTCCGCCGCGGCGAGTTGCCGCTCCTGGTCGCCCGGGCACTCGGCTTCCGAGCGGCGAGCGCAAAGGTGAAGGAGCGAATCGAGGCGATCCTGGCCTCGATGCTCGACGACCGTGTCGTCGTTATGCGGGACGAAAAGCTTTTCCTGCCGTGATGGAGGGTATCCCGCAAAGCGGTATCGGAACACCGCGGGATCGAAGCCCGCAGCGCTTTAGGAGGACCGGCGCGATCCGCCCGTGAATGCGGAGTCGGGCGTCGCGATGGCCCCGCTGGCGGCCGCGATGACGATCCGGGCGCACGCCTCGGCGTCGGACCCGGGTTCGTGATGCGCCAGCCCGATCCCCAGCCGCCGGCAGACGGACGGGAGGTCGTTGCGCTCACCGCGCCAGTAGCGCCTTGCCAGCTGGACCGTGCAGAGAAATGGGATCTCCGGCACGCTCAGCCCGCCGGCCGTGCAGCAGGCGGTCAGCACCCGCCGGTCGAACGGCGCGTTGTGCGCCACCAGGTTCGAGGCCCCATCCAGCAGGGCCGCCATCGTCGGCCACGCCTCGGCGAAGGTCGGTGCCGACCGGACCATGTCCCAGGTGATGCCGTGGATGGACGTGAACACGAAGCGTGATCGTGGAGGCCGGATCAGGAGTGTCTCCCGGCGCACCACCTGAAGAGCCTCGACCCGAACCAGTCCGACCGCACACGCACTCTCCGGCCCGTGATCGGCGGTCTCGAAGTCGATCGCCACGAACGTTCCATCGGCTGGCGGCAGCGCGAGCGGGCGAGGCTGGCGACGCGGCAGCGCTACAGATCCATCTCGGCAAATCACGGGAGTGTCCTCCGTTCTCCTGGTCAGGGCCTGGCCCATCATGATACACGCGGTCCCGATCCAGGGGGAATGGTGGACTCGGCAAACCGTTACTGTGTGCGATCTCGGCCACCTTCTGGTCGTTGATCGCCTGGTTTTCGGGTCGATGTGATGCTATCCTAACCACCTGTTGCGCTATCCGGGGCAGAGTCCAGGGCCTTGTCGAGTCGTAACCGGGACTGCGAGACCACGCGAGAGCGTGGGAACCGCATTATCCCGAGGCACTCGGTGTCCTGGGGACCGCGCTTTCGACCCTGGGGCGGCATGCCGAGGCCGTCGAGCCGTTGCGTCGGGCCGTCGAATTGCGGTCGGGCCTTGTTGTCGCCCACAACAACCTGGGCCTGGCTCTCCGCGAGCTGGGGCGGCTCGACGCCGCCCTGGAGCACGTCCGCCGCGCCTTCGAGCTTGAGCCGGCCTACGCCCCCGCGCGTACCAACTCTGGCCAGGTGGTCCTCTCGAGCGGCCGCCACGACGAGGCCCTGGAACACAGCCGCGAAGCGGTGCGGCTTGAGCCAAACGCGGCCGAACTGCACGACAACCTGGGCAACTTCCTGCGGGTGATGGATCGCCTCGACGAGGCGTGGACTGCTTGCGTGCGCGCCGTTCAGCTCGATCCCGCCCTGGCGACGGCCAACGCCCATATCGGCCTGATCTCGCAGAAGCTCGGCCATCTCGCCGAGGCGGTACGCTGGCGGAATCACGCCGTCGAGCTCGACTAGAACCGTGTCGAATTCTGGGAATGGCTGGCCGAGCTCCACGACGAACGGGACGAATCCGCGGCCTCGATCCACTGCGGTGAACATCTTGGGAGGGGAAGGAAACCGCTGAAAAACACAATGATCCGTAAGAGATCTAGCAGCTCCATTATCTTCGAATATAATATATTCAATGATACGCGAGAGAGCTAAGGATGCGGTCCAAAAAAACTTTTCCAAGTAATGGTACTATTTCTCATGCGGCAGTATCCTGTAGTTCCACTCTCCGTGGAACTTGTCCCTCTTGAACCGCAACGATTCCATCTTCTGGTTGGTGACCTTGATCCCCTTCGCATAACTGCCGGTGTCCAGGTCCGCCTGGACCCTCAGGCCCGCCCGTGTCCGCGTGCTGCCGATCAGGTTCACCACGACCGCATGGCTCATCAGCGGCCGACCGCGCCAATTCTGCGTGATGTGGCAGAACATCCGATGCTCGATCTTGTTCCACTTGCTCGTCCCCGGCGGGAAGTGGCACACCGCGATCGCCAGGCCCGTCTCGTCCGCCAACCCTTGGAGGCTGACCTTCCACAACCGGTTCCGGTTGTCATTGCTCCCCCCCGTGTCGGCCGTGATCAGCAGCTCCGTCGCCTCCGGGTAGACCGCACGTCCCATCCGGTCCCACCACCGCCGGATCGACTCCACCGCGAACTCGGCCGTGTCATGGTCGATCCCCACATTGACCCACCCCTCGTTGGCCGTCAGGTCGTAGATCCCGTAGGGCGACACCTTACCCAGCTCCTTGTCCGGGAAGTCCTTGGACTTGACCCGGCGCGGCTGGCCCTTCGGCTCCCGCTCCCGGCCGGGATTCTTGTAATTCCCGACGATCTCCTTCTTCTTGGAGTCCACCGAGATGACCGGTTGACCCCGCCGCTGGTAGCGGCGGACCAGGCCGTTGATATGCTCGAACTGGGCGTCGCGGTCGGGATGGTCCTTCCCTTCCACGGCCTTGCGGTTGGACTGGAGGCTGTAGCCCGGGTCGGTCAGGAGCCGGCCGACCGTCTGATGGCTGATGTCGTGTCCCCGCTCGGTCAGGGCATCCGCCAGGTTCCGGGTGCTCTTGCAGGTCCACAGCAGGGGGGACATGGGATCGCCGCGGGTGGCGGGATCGACCAGCCGCTTCAGGTCGCCGAGCAGGCGGGGATCGGCCTCGGCCAGCGAATGACGGCCGCCTCCGGGGCGACGGATCCGCGCGGCCGCGGGGTGGGACTCATCTCGGCCGAGATCGCCGGCCCGGATCTCGGCGACCCCGCGCCGGATGGTCGGTCGGGAGAGCCGGGTGGCGGCGGCGACCAGCGAGATCCCACCATACCCGAGGGAGAGAGCTTCGCAGGCGGCCCAGCATCGTCGCGCCTTCTCATGAAGTAAGGGAGAGAGCGCTTGATACTTCTCTCGAATGCCGGTAATGTTCGAAAATTGTAATATGACGATGTTATAGGCATCATCTCAGCAACTTGGAAAAGTTATTTTGGACCGCCTCCATACTGGCGCACGAGTTGATCGCATTGCTCCAGAGGCAGTAGTCGGTGCCCCCAGGACAGTTCCCCGGGGTGCCACCACCACGACTGTCCTGTCCCCGCGAGACGGTCGACCAAGCTGCGCCCACGGCGAGGGCGAAGATAAATGCCGTTGCCAGGGCGAGAAGGCTGTTGGGGTGTGTGGACCCGGCCGAGCGGAGACGGAAGAGAACACGCCTGAGATGATTCATGGCCGATGCTCCTTTGCGGATTCCAGAGCCAAGCTGACGAACAACGTCCCGAAGCGGGCGCCCCTCGATCGACGGAGGCCATCAGAAGCCTACGGCGATGTCTCCAGCGTTGTATGTCCCCAGAGCGGTCCAGATGTGGAAATCAATCGAGTTCGTCACCCCCCTGACGTGACCATCCCCCAGCAACACGTTCACCGACCCGGGGTGGAACGAGCACGGCGGGAACAGACCGCTTCCCATATTGAAATAGTCCCGCGGCAGGCCCAGGTCGTGGGCCAGATGGTCGGCGACGACGGTCGGCGTGATCGGCACGTTCCAC
>JAKAUH010001046.1 GCA_021818605.1 Planctomycetota bacterium | reverse complement strand
TCGAACGAAATGGGGACCGGCACCTCGATGACTCGGAGCCTGTCCCCATTTCGTTCGAGCGTGAAGACCCCGGAACCGTGGCGACCACCTCTCAGCGAGCGGGGGCTGTCGCTCGCTGGGCCCTCCGCGCTCGCAGGCTCCTGTGCGTTTCGGTGGGCCTGTCCTTTTCCCTGGCGGCCTCGGCGCCGGTCTTTTCCGTGGGGGCGGGCCGGGTTCCGGTGGGAACTGGCTTGAGCTCGGTCTTCTTCGAGCGGAAGGCGGCCTCGAGCAGCGTGACGGTGGTCTCGGGCGGGAAGCCCTCGATCACGGCGACGTCGAGCCCGCGGCGCTGGATCACGTAGAGCGGCTTGCCGACCCCGCGCCAGAGGGTATCGCGAACGTCGCTGGACGGACGGGGCAGGTCGGGGAACCGGGCGCTCTGATACCTCGCGTACGACGTGGTGAACTCGCGGGCATCGTCCTCGCTGTCCCAGGTCGTCAGCCAGACGAGGCCCAGGCCGTCCTTCGGACCCTCAAACACGGCATAACGGTCGCCGTCCCAGCCCGCGGCCGCCGACGCGCCGTTGTGCTTCTTCAGCATCACGGCGATCTGCATCTCGCCCAGGACGTTCTGGCCCAGCTCCTTCCAGTCCTTGCCTGCCTTCAAAGCGGACAGCTCGATCGTCATCGGATGGTCCGGCTTCGTCAGGAACTTCTCGGGGTGGAGGATCTGCTCGGTCGATTGCGGCAGCGTATGATAGGCGGTGTCGATCGACTTCCATCCCCCCTCGTTGGTCAGCCTGGCGCAGAACACCGCGCCCTTGAAATACGGGAACACCATCGACTCGGAGATGATCGGCGGGGCGCTGAGGATGCTCTTCCCGCCACTGGCCAACGGCATGAGCGACGCCGTCATCCTGAACGCCAGGTCGAGGTTCGCGGCGGGCAACTTCTCGGTCTCATCGCCGTCCCAGTCCTCCATGCTGGCCCCGAGCATGGCCAGGGTCGCCTCGCCCTCGATCAGTGAGGACAGTGCCATCGCCCGGTCGTCATCCTTCTTGACGAGCTTGTGCAGCGCGTCGAGGTCATAGTGCTGGTCGGCCAGGGCGTGTGTCAGCTCGTGGGCGATGACGGTCTTGTTCTCGTCCTTGTCGAAGGCGTCGGCCTTGCCGAAGAGCCGTTCGAAAAAGCCCGGCTTCTTCTTCGCTGAGTCGTCCTTCCTCGGTTCCTCGATCAGGTGCATTGTCTTGGTCTTGGGGTCGTAGAAGGCGGCGATCTCCTCCGAGTAGATCTGCACCATCGCCTCCTTGAGCTTGTAGTCGCGCGGGATCAGCCCAAAAGCCTTCATCGCCATCTCATTGGCGCGAAACTCCTGCGGCGTCATGTCCTCGTCGATATCCTTGATGAGCATCGCCTTGAGGTTCTCGCGCTTGGTGACGTCCCGCTTGACCGCGTGGAGGAACGGATTCCTTCTGAGCGACGGCAGGATCTGCTCGAACGCCCGCTTGTAGCGGATCACGGCCTCGGTGTACTGGCCCCTGTCCGCGAGGCCATCGCCTTCCTTGAGCAGCCGGGTCCCCTCGCGGATCGACGCCCTGGGTTCGTCGGCCCAACCTGGGGTAATTCCGATGCCGGCGAGGATCAGGGCGAGGACGCCTGCGGCCGTTACGAGTCTCATCTGGGATACCTCAATCGCATATGTCATGAAAATGTGAACGGTGTGGATGCCCTGGATTGGACGGGCTGCGGGAGAGAATTCCGCATGGAAGAAGCCGGGTCGTTCAGCCGCGGCCGCCGTCTTCTCGTCAAGTCACTTCTCGTCACGTCACGTTACGTTACGTCACGTCACCGCCCTGTCTGGGCGGGTTGGGCCATCCGGTTCGCGGCCGGTCGCACGGCCGGCCTGGCGGCGGTTTTGCCGGGGGTCGGGGCGGTCGGCGCGCCTGGCGGCTTCCAGTCGTATCTGAGCAGCAGGCGGCCCGCCTGGACCCAGATGTCGTTTCGGCTGCGCGGTCCGTTGCGCGCGCCCAGGTTCTTGTCCAGCGAGTTGGCCAGGAAGTCGAGGATCACCGGTTCCGGCACGCCGATCGCCCGCATGTGCTGGACCTTCATCCGCTGTGAGGCTCCGCGGGTCCCGATGATCGCGAGTGCTCTCGCGTGGAGCAGCGGGTCGTCGTCCCGGCCCGAGCGGTCCGACAGGTCGGCGATCCACTGTCCGGCCCCCTTGCCGTGTTCCTCCAGGATCAACCGCAACTCGTTGCGGAACCGCTGGCGTTCCTCGTCGCGGATGTCCCGGACCTCTTCCCGCTGCTGCGTGAACCGCTTCTGGGACTCGGCCTGCTTGCGCCGGGCCTCCTCGCGGATCTCCCGCTCGGTCTCCTCCCGCGTGGGCAGCGGCCGGTCGTCCACCGCGCCGGGCAGAGTCGGCGCGGGCTCCAGCCCCGGCACGGGCGGCTCGTTCGGGTCGGCGATCGCGACCGCGGCGGCGGTGACGGCCCCGGCACCCTGGGTCCCGTCACCGGCGTCGGCCGCGACGGCCGCACCGTCCTCGGGGCCGGGCAGCGAGGTCGCCGACTCGATGGTGATCCCGTGCTGCGGCGGGACGACAACTGTGCTGGCCGCGAGGGATCCAGCCGCCACCGCGGTACCCGTCGCCGTCGTCGCTGGCGGGGCCGTCGGCGTCGCTGGGTCAGCCTTCGCGATTGTACTCTCAGCGGCCGGTGTGGGCGTTGTCGCCGCGGTCCCGGACTTCGCGGTCGCCGTGGGCCCCGTCCGGTCCGGACCTGACGCCACTGCGGCGGATGACAGCGTGGAGGACGAACTCTCACCCGGGCCACTCCCCGCGCCGCCGTTCGACGCGACCGTCGGGGGCGCCGGAGCCGTCCCGGAGCCCGGTCCGCTCGGGCCGGCCTTTGCGGGCGGCTGAAGCTTCCTGAACTCGCTCTCCTCCTTCAAACTTTCCAGCTCGGCCTGGACCACCGTGGCCCGAAGCCGCAGCCGTTCGACCTCGCGGCGGTGCAGTTCGTAGAAGCTACCCAGCATCGCGAGCAGCGCGGTGCCCAGGACCGGCACCCACGGCTTCCGCCGTTGGCGATACTGGACCACGACCACGGGCTGCTGTGGCGCTGGCTCCTCAAGAAGCTCTTCCAGCCGGTCGCTTTCCAGCAGCCGCTCCGAATCCTGGCTCATGGCACACGCTCCACCATCGCGAATCGCGACGGACGCCCTCTGCACCGCGGGTCGGGCCGTCCGGCCCGGCCCAACAGGGTCCCGCCATGCCAGTCGGCCCTTCCCCGATCGTACACGCCCGGCGCGAGATGATCCGCGAGCCGCGGCGGGTCGCGGCGGCCCACGAAATATCTTAGCAACCGGTCCATTCTTCTGCACGAGCCCAGATCCACGCGGCCATGCGTCGGCCCACCGAATCACCGCTCGCGACCGGCGGATTCGACCGAGTTTGCTGGCCGAGATCGTTCGCATTTGCCCCTCTCTCCAATGGTTTCGATCGGGCACATCTTGCGATGTCGGTCATACCGGCGGTATAGGGATATGCGAGTCCTGATTTTTGGCACGACCGCGGCATGGACGCTGGCATGGGCTCTTGACCGCAACGTCGCGGATCCGTGAGACGGCAAGGAGATGTGACTTGGACGAACAACTCGCCATCGGCGGTGCTCCTGCTGGGTTGCCGAGCACGGGTCAGTCGTCATCGAACGAGGGCGGAGCCAGCTTGCCGATGGGCGTCGACGTGCCCGATGCGATGCTAGGCGTGGCCTGCCTGGCCTCGGCCATCCTGCTGGTTCTCTCAGCGAGGCGGCGCAAGGCCGCCGTTCCATCGGATCGGCCGCGGTCGGAGACGGTGCTGGGGCTGCTCCTGTTCCTTTGCGGCGCGGCTCAGGTCGCCCGAGCATTCGCCGGCGCGTCCCCAGTCGCCGCGATCACACCCATCACGGCCGGCGCCGCCTGCTGGGCGGCGGCCTTCACGCTTCGAACGGGCCGGAGCACAACACCTGGGGTTCCCGCCGAAATCGTCCGTTCGGCCGTTTCGGCCGACCGGCTCGCCTCGCCGTTGCCCACGATCCGGGACTCGCCCGCCGCGGGAGACTCCGCGCCCGCCGTGCAGCCCGATGGCACCGACTCTCCGGGGAATCTGCCGCCGAGGCGCGACCCGTCGTTCCGTCCACCTGGCCGTCGTGTCCTGCTCGTTGATGATGAGGAGTCCTCGGCCCAGATCATGGCGATGATCCTCCAGCTCGAAGGGCACCAGGTCCGCCTGGCCGGCAGCGTACCGGCCGCGCTGAAGTTGATCCCTGGATATCGGCCCGAGGTGGTCCTGAGCGACATTGGCCTGCCCGGCCTCGACGGCCACGAGCTGGCCCGCTGTATCCGGCGCGATCCCGAGCTATCCGACGGCGTTCTCCTGCTGGCCGCGGTCACCGGTTTCGCCGGCGCCGAGGTGCGGCTCCAGTGCCGCGAGGCGGGATTTGACCACCACCTCGTCAAGCCGGTTGACCCCGAAGCCATCATCGCCATGCTGGCATCCCTCGAGTGGCAAGAGCCGGCGACCAGGGGCGTTGCAGCGCCGCTCGGAAGACAGGTGGCGAGTGGCGAGTAGCGAGTGGCGAGGCGGATCGGGACGCGCCCGGCGAGCAAGGTGACGGGCAAGGAGCCACGGAGGACGCGCCGGGCCAACTCCTGCCGCCGAGCGGGCGGGAGCTGACGAGCCGGCCGGATCGGGTGCGGCGGTCGGGTTCGGCTCGGTTTGCAGGGCGGGAACGAGCGCCGTAAGCTGGGCGGGCTTGTCTGCTTCCTCCGTGTCAGGTGTGGGTTTGGGACTCCCTCGCTAGTATCGAGGAGGCAAGCGTGATTGCATGCTTGGCTTTCTGGTCGCCGCGTGGGTTTGGGACGTTCTCGCCAGCATCGAGGAGGCAGGCCTTTGAGAGAAGCTCCCACCGGCTACGCCGGTGTCACCCGACTCTGAATCAGGGCGGAGGATTAAGGAAAAAAAATCCTTCTTACAACACGCCTGTTGTCATTCGAGAGAGAATCGAAGACAATCCGCACTAATTCGCACTGCGGGATCAATCGGGCCCCGGTTGTGAATCAATGGCTGCGGAACAGAGGGATTGGCCCACCCGATCGAGGGAGCGGAACGAGACGCGAAGACGGCGGTCCGTGGCATCTTGAGTCGACCCCGCTTCCTGGTGACCAGAAGGGACCAGGCAAGGGCGGGTCGCGCCCCATGGAGGTCGCCCGGCTCGGAACCCGATGAATGAGGAATGGGGTCCCGGCGTCGGGTCGGGCGGAGCCGGTCGAATTCCGGCGCCGGTCCCCAGCGGCTGTCCGTGGTGGACTGGTCGATCCCGGGATCCGACGAGGAGGGGACAGATGCACCATACCGTCGCCGCCTTCATCAAGCACCTGCGGTCCGAGCGCCAGGCCTCGGCGCATACGATCCGATCGTATGAGGATGATCTGGGCCTCTACGCGAGTTACCTAGAGGAGTCCGGCGGCGAGGGGAGCGACCCATCGTCGGCGGATCCGGTCCGTCTGCGGCGGTACTCCGCCTGGCTGGCGGGACGCGGCTATGCGCCAAGCACGATCGCGCGTCGGCTGGCAAGCCTGCGTTCGTTCTTTCGGTTTCTCCGCCGCGAGGGGCTGGTCGCGGGTGACCCGACCGCGGGCCTCCGTAATCCGAAGCAGGCCAAGCGTTTACCACGACTGCTCCGCGTGGACGAGGTGATCCGATTGCTGGATGGCGTGCCGACCGACACGGCGCCCGGAGTTCGCGATCGGGCCATGCTCGAGACGCTCTACGGCGGTGGCGTGCGGGTGAGCGAACTGGTCGGGCTGGATGTGCGCGACCTCGACGACGCGAGCGACCTGGTGCGGGTCCGGGGCAAGGGACGTCGCGAGCGGCTCTGTCCCGTCGGTGCGATCGCGGCTGAGTGGTTGCGACGTTGGGTGCTGCTGCGGCAGCCGAAGCATCCCCGCGAGGCGGCCCTTTTCCTCAACCAGCGCGGCGGCCGGCTGACGACCCGGAGTGTCGGCCGGATCCTGGAGGGGCACCTGCTGCGGGCCGGCCTGGTGGACACCGCCAGCCCGCATACCCTGCGCCATAGTTTTGCGACCCATCTGCTCGACGGTGGGGCGGACCTTCGTAGCGTCCAGGAACTGCTGGGACACCGCAACCTGACGACGACGCAGATCTACACCCACGTCACACAGGACCGGATTCTCGATATATATCATGACGCACATCCGCGGGCCTGAACGGATCCGCGAATCGCTCGAAGGTGCGGGGCCAAAGAGGACATGATCGGCTGCACACACTTTCCGGACACCACCAGGTAGGATGTTGACTTCCGGCGGCTGGTCCGGTCCTCGGCCGACCCACCGGGCTCGACATTCTCACGCCCTGCCGTCTGACTACAGTGACTGGACCCTTATCAAGACACGACACCACGTTCCGTAAAGTGCCGAACATGTCTGATCGACCCCGGTCGATCGCCGCGTCGGAGCGGCCTTTCTTCCGAGTGAACTTTGACGATGTTGCTTCCGTGACATACTCGTTTCTTCAGAACAACGAGGCGGTCGACCCGATCGGCGGGCTGCGAGGCCTGCATGCGGACGAGGGGGTCGGCGGGACCGGCTGGCCGGCGAGGCAATCGAGGAGGATGGACTTCGGCTGGCGAGTGGATGCGACGGGAGTCGGGGCCGGATCTCCGCCCGCCGTCGCGGCGTGACTCACCCACACCATTCATGGAGGACCGGCGGGTCTTGAGCTACGGTATCGGCACCCACGCGAGAATGAATTCCATGCACAAGCTCCGAATCCTGATCCTCTACCCTGATCCTGCGGGCCTGGCCCTGTTGACGTCGATGCTGAAGTCGCTGGGTCACGTTATCGAGGAAGCGGCCAACGATCGGATAGCGGTTCGTCTGATGGAGCGTGAGAACATCGACCTGGTTCTCGCCGGGGTCGATCCCGCCGACGGAGAGGCCCTGGAACTCCTGACCTACGTTCGACGCAAGCACCGCGAGGTGCCCGTGGTCCTGCTGTTTCCCCGGCTGCATCCTGAGCGAGCCAAGGAGGCGCTGCGGCTCGGCGCGATGGCTGTGCTGAAGTACCCGGTGCCGGCGGCCGAGCTCCGGGCGGCCGTCCTCCAGGCGCTCGAGCAGTGCGAGGCTCGGTTCGGCGAGATGACTCCGGACTCGGGGTCGGGGATGGCGCAAGCCAGTGTCGCCCCGTCCTCCCCGATCGCCTCTGCCGCGACGGCGACCACCAGGGGCCCCGCGATGATCCCCATGCCCGCGCCGTCCGTGGCGGGCACCGTCTGGCCGGCAGCCGGACGGACGGCCCCGCTCCACGACGCGACCACGAGCCGCATCTCCGCCGCTGGTGGTCATCCAGCCATCCACGCTCCCGTGATCGCCGGGCATCCCGCCCATCGCCTCGACCAGGTCGTCCGCGAGCTGGGACTGGTCTGCAACGATCCGTCCTGGCGGCAGGTGATCGAGCTGGCCGCCACCATAGCGCCGGCGCGCTCTCCCGTGCTGATCTCGGGCGAGCCCGGCACGGGCAAGTCGCTGCTCGCCCGGTTGATCCACGACCTGGGCAGCGGCCCCGATCGCCCCTTCATTGTCTGCGAAGCCGCCAGCCTGGCCGACGAGCTCGATATCGAGGATCCCGAGGATCCCGAGGCGGCACCGACCCCTCAGCCCGTGGACACCGCGCCGATCTGGGCGACCAAGGTCAATCTCGCCCGCGGCGGCACGTTCTTCCTCGACGATGTCGCAGCCCTGCCGGTCGCGGCGCAGCTTCACCTGCTCCGCGACCTGCAATTCCGGGACTACAGCGCCGGTGCGGCTCAATCGTCCTCACCCGGCGAGGTTCGTTACATCATGTCCACCAGCGACAACCTGCCCGCACTCATCGAGCAGGGCCGTTTCCGGCAGGAGCTGTATCATCGCATCAGCGTGGTGATGCTCACCCCGCCGCCTCTGCGGCACCGCGGCACCGACATCGAGCTGCTCGCCGAGGCCTTTCGCGCCCGCTATGCCCAGGAGTTTCGCAAGGCCGTCACCGGTTTCTCCCGCGACGCGCTCGACATCCTCAAGCGCCACGACTGGCCCGGGAACGTCCGCGAACTCGAGGCCGCCATCCAGCGGGCCGTCGCCATGTGCACCGGCCCCAGGATCTCCTCCAGCCACCTGGGTCCCATCCTCAATCATCACCGCCAGGCCCGTGGCGGCAACGGCGGTACGCCCAAGCCCCACCTTCCCATGGGCATCCGCCCGCTCAAGGAGGCCCTCGAGGAGCCAGAGAAGCGCATCATCATCCAGGCGCTCCAGGCCTTCAACTGGAACCGCCAGGAGACCGCCCGCGTCCTCGACATCAACCGCACCACGCTCTACAAGAAGATGAAGAAGTACGGACTCCTTATCGATGAGCCGATGTGGGTGCAGTGATTGGTCCGTCGTCCGTGGTTGGTTGTCCGTGGTCCGTGGTTCGCAAGCGGACGACCTCGCCTGGCCCGGTACGGCGGCCGGCAGGTGAGCCGTGGCGCGCACCTAGAAAGGGCCACGAGCTCTCGAGCGCCGGGATGGCTCACAGGCGAGCTGACCGGCCCGTCGTTCGCCCGGCGTTCCGTCATGGCGGAACGCCGGCGAAGGCACGGCGGGCGGTTGCCCGGACAACGGACAACGGACAGGATCAGCTCTTGATGATCTCCCGCACCGTCATCCCGGCGGGGATCATGGGCAGGACGTGCTCCTGGTAGGGGACGAGCACGTCGAGGACATAGGGCCCGGGGTGGGCGATCATTTCCTTCAGGGCGTCGACGACCTCGCTCTTCTTCGACACGTGCCGCGCGGCGACGCCGAAACCGCGGGCCAGTGCGACGAAGTCGGGGTAGATCGTCTCGGGCAGCTCGGTTTCGCCCTTGCCGGTGGCCTCGGGGTGATCGATCGGGCCGAGGTATGTGTGGGCGCGATTGCCCTGGTGGAACCGGTCCTCCCACTGCACGACCATGCCCAGGTGCTGGTTGTTCAGCACGATGACCTTCACGGGGAGTTTTTCGCAGTAGACGGTGGCCAGCTCCTGGATGTTCATCAGGAAGCTGCCGTCGCCGTCGATGTCGACGACCAGGGCGTCGGGGAACGCGGCCTGCGCGCCCATCGCGGCAGGAAGGCCGTAGCCCATCGAGCCCAGGCCGCCCGAGGTGATCCAGGTGCGCGGGTTCTTGAACTTGGTCCACTGCGCAGCCCACATCTGATGCTGGCCGACGCCCGTGGTCATGATGAACTCGCCCTGGGTGAGCTTCGAGAACTGCTCGATGACGTACTGGGGCATGATCAGGTCATCCCGCTGGTCGTAGGTCATCGGCTCGCTGGCGCGCCATTCGTCGACCTGCTGGTGCCACTGCCGCCAGTCGCCGGCTGTGGCGAGTGGGTTGATCGCGCGGAGGAACGACCGCACATCGGTG
>JAKAUH010000404.1:5619-9481 GCA_021818605.1 Planctomycetota bacterium | reverse complement strand
CTGGACGGTTTCCTAACCAAACGTTGATTATGGCGACTACGACGATCGCTCAAAAGCCTCAGCATAAAATCGCCTGGGCTCCCATCATCTGGATCGGCGGCCTGCACATCGGCGCCCTGCTGGCGTTCTGGCCCGCCTGGTTCTCCTGGTCGGGGCTGGCGCTGTGCTTCGTGCTGCACTGGGTGACGGGCGGGCTCGGCGTCTGCATGACCTATCACCGGCTGCTGACCCACCGGAGCTTCGCCCTGCGGCCCCGCTGGCTCGAGTACTTCTTCACGATCCTGGGCACCTGCTCGTCCGAGGGTGGTCCGATCGGCTGGGTCGCCGACCATCGCCGCCACCATGCGAACTCGGATGATGAAGACGACACGCACACCCCGCTGGAAGGATTCTTCTGGGCACACATGTTCTGGTGGATGTTCTACCAGGATGCGACCCAGCATTCGCGCAGTTACTATGAGAAATGGGCGCCCGACCTGTACGGCGACCCGGTGCACCGGTGGATCGAGAAGTATCACATCATCTTTCCGATTGCGATGTTTGTGGGGCTCTATGCACTGGGCGGGATGAGCTGGCTGGTGTGGGGCGGTTTCGTGCGGACGGTGTTCGTGCTGCATTCGACCTGGCTGGTGAACTCGGCGAGTCACGTCTGGGGCTATCGCTCGCACCAGACGCGCGATCGGTCGACGAACCTGTGGTGGGTGGCGCTGTTGACCTACGGCGAGGGGTGGCACAACAACCACCATGCCTTCCAGACGTCGGCGCGGCACGGGCTGCGGTGGTGGGAGGTCGACGTCACGTACATCACCATCTGGATGATGAAGGTCTGTCGAATCGCCTACAACATCACCAAGCTAGCGAAGATCCCCTCGCGCCGGCCGGGCCTGGCTGCGGCCACCACGGCGGAGTGATCCACCTTGCCACCGAGGGCCGTGGCGGCGATCATGGCAGGGCCTTGTTCTGCGGCCCTAGCTCAACGGCAGAGCAGGGGACTCATTCGATCAAAGGGTGGCAACGGAGGGTAACCTTCGATTGCGAACCGGGTGAATTGCGGGAAACCTAAACGCCGGGCCATCGACGCGAATCTGGCTTCCAAAGGGGATGGGCCGGTGGGCCGACCGACGGAGGTCCGATCTGCTGGTGGCCCGGAGCATGGCAATCCGCAGCCAAGCCTGGCGGGGCATCGGTCGCCAGGACGGTTCAGAGACTAGCGGGGTGAGTCCCAACAATAATCCCCGCCGACGAGCGCCCGGCCTCCTCGCCGCGCCGGGGAATCCGGTCGAGCCTAGCCTTGCGGCGAAGGATCGGCCGGTGCCCGCGGTTCGGGTCGAGGAGGATGAGATAGTCCAAGCCTCGTGGAAACGCGAGGGCCCTTGAATCCCTTGGTTGCAGGTTCGAATCCTGCGGGCCGCACTGGTCGTTCGATCAACATGCTCCACGGGGACGGCCGTCCGATCGCCGTCCCCGCCTGCTTGCGCATCGAGGTCATGCCCCTACCCACCTCGGACATCCAGCCAGGCCGCTCGATGGCGAGAGATCTCACACGCGTGCTGGGGGCGATTCGGCGATGGCCGGGCTGGAAGCCGGTCGCGGCGGCAATGCCGGCGGGTGTGGTGGTTCTTCTAGGCATCGCCCATGGTCTGGCGATCGGGGCCGGGATGGGCGGCTACGCCGGGCTGGCCAGTGGCTGGCCGCTCTGGCGGCACGATCATCCTCTGTACTTCCACAGCGCGCTCGTGACGCGGTCGTTCCTGCGCGATTCGTTCACGACGGCCGGCTATGACCCGGCGTTCATGGCCGGATACGCCAAGAGCGTGGTTTTCCCCGCGTCGTCGACGCTGCCCGAGCTGGTGGTCGCGGCCTTCGGCGGCAGCCGGCCGGAGGTGGCCTACAAGCTGTATGTGCTCTTCTCGGGCGCGGCCTACCCATGGCTGCTCGCGGTGGCGTGCCGGCTGTTCGGCGTGCGAGGCTGGGGCGTCGCCAGCGCCGTCGGGCTCTCGCTGGTTTATATCTGGACCGACTGGCCGCTCAACTACGCGGATTTCGGGATGCTGCCCTATTTCCTGGGCATCCCGGTGTCCCTGGTCGCGACGGCCAGCCTGGCGCGCTTCCTGGAGCGACGAACCGTCGCCGGATGGGCGATCGCCGCGCTCCTGTTGAGCCTCGCGGTGCTGGTGCACCTGACGACGGCGATGGTTGCCGCGCCCGCGGCGCTGGTGGGCTATATCGCGGCGGCTCGCCGGCGCGGCGAAGGAGCGTCGCGGTGGTCGCTGAGGAGCCACCTGGCGGTCTGGTCGATCGCGGTCGTCGTGCTGGCGGCGAACGCGTTCTGGTGGCTGCCGGGGTTGTTCCTGTCGTCGACGAAGGGGGATAGTTCGTTTGCGTTCGGACATTCGGGCGAGGACCTGCTCAGGAGGCTGGCGCAGATCGCCTGGGGCGAGGCGCCGATCGAGCCACTGTTGCTGGGGGCCGGACTGCCGGGTCTGATCGTGCTGGCGGGGCGTTCGCGGATCCGCGGCCTGCCACTGGCGGCGTTCTGTGCCGCGGGACTGGCGTGGGGCTATCTGGCCGGTGCGGCGGCGAGCCTTGATTTCCTCCAGCCGGGAAGACACACCTATGCGCTCTATTCGGGACTGGCGATCGCGACGGCGGCCGGATTGCAGGAGGCGGCGCGCCGGCTCCGGGCCGGGGATTCCGCGGGGATCGGCCGCCTCGATCGCTGGTTCATCGTGGGTGCCGTGCTCTTCGCGTTGCGGATCTTCGGGCCGTCGGTGGTGGAATCCGTTCGGCTGCGGCTGTACGCCGGCGAGCCGTTCCTGTCGAGCCGGCCGTCGCCGCGGCTGATCCGGGTGATGGAGTGGGTGGGCCGGCACATCAAGCCGGGAGAGCGGCTGATCTACGAGGAGGGGGGCAAGGATCTGCCGGGAGTCCGCGATCCGTATCGCTCCGGGAGGTTCAGCGGATTGTTGCCCTGGAAGACCGGCGTCGAGGTGCTCGGCGGTCCGTACCTGCATGCTGCGCTCGACACCAACTTTACCCAGTTCGGCGAAGGGAAACTGTTCGGTCGGGAGGACTGGGACCGTGAATACTTCGTGCGGACGGCACGGTTGTATGGGCCCTCGGCAATCCTGTGCTGGAGCGCGCATGCGCGGGGCTTCTGCAAGGCGAACCCGGACCTGATCCATGTGGTGGAGGACGACGGGACCTTCCTGCTGGGCCGAGTCGAGGGCTTCGGCGGGAACACGATCCGCGGGCGGGCGAAGGTGGAGGCGCGGCCGGGACGGTTAATCGTTCGGGACATGGAGACCGACCTTGACGGGAGTGTGGTGCTTCGCTATCACTTCGTTCCGTGTCTCGAAAGCCGATCGTCGGTTGTCTGCGAACCTGAGCTCGTCGAGCCGGATCTGGTCCCCTTCATCCGTCTGCGACCGCACGCCGGGGTCCGAGACACCGAGCTGCGGATGGTGTTGCCCGTGCCGAGATAATTGCGCGGAGGTCGGGACGCTCGCGCCGGCGCGAAGGGATCTTGCGAATCGGGCCGAGGCATGACGCCGGGCCCCCAGGAAGGGGTAAACCGTGTCAGGGATGGACACCGGACTCACCGAACTCCAGCGCCGCGACCGGCGGTCGCGGCTGGTCTTCTGGTCGCTCTGGACGGTCATCGCGCTGATCGCGGCGGGGTTCTACTATGACAAGGCCTACGAGCAGCACAGCGCCTTCGTGCGCTGGCGGCCGCAGGTCTTGCAGTTCTGGCAAGGTGTGAACATCTATGAGAAGATGCTCTTTCCGACGCCGCCGTTGATGCCGATCACGCTGTCACCCCTGATGTTCCTGCCGACGATCGTCGGCGCGATGGCGTGGT
>JAKAUH010000404.1:0-5609 GCA_021818605.1 Planctomycetota bacterium | reverse complement strand
GGGGCTGACGTCGGCGTCGCTGGCGATGTGCTTCCGGATGGTGCGGCCGAGCGATGGCATCTACCCCCCCCTGTTCCGCTCGTTGATCCTGCTGTTGAGCCTGCGGCCGATCCTGGGCGACCTGCACCACGGCAACAATAACCTGCTGATCCTGTTTTTGATCGTCGCGATGCTTACCGAGTGGCGGAACGGTCGGGATGTCGCAGCCGGGCTGCTGCTGGCCCTGGCGACGACGTACAAGGTAACGCCGGCCCTGTTCTTCCCGTATTTCCTGTACAAGGGGTCGTGGCGGACGGTGATTTGGGGCCTGCTGGGCATGGGGATCTTCCTGCTGATCCTGCCGAGCGCGATCATCGGGCCGGCGTTCAACGCCGAGTGCCTGGCGAGCTGGTGGAACCGGATGGTGATGCCGTTCGTCGCCGAGGGGGCCGCGAGCCCGGCGGCGATCAACCAGTCGGTGGTTGGCTGGCTCTTCCGGATGCTCTGCCAGCGCGGCCCGGGCCAGGGCCCGTACGCACTCGAACACGACGTGAACGTCGTGTCGCTCTCGCCCTGGGTGGCGCGGCTGATCATCAAGGGCGTGGTGGGTTCACTGCTTTTGCTGCTGGCGCTCTTCTGCCGGACGAAGACCACCGATCGGCGGGACCCCAGGCTCCTGGGCGAGTTCTCGCTGGTCGTGCTCACGATGCTGTTCGTGTCCGAGCGGAGCTGGAAACATCATTATGTGACCGTACTTCTGCCGATCACCTATCTGGCGTACGAGTACTTCTCGGGGCGGCTTGGCCAGCGGGCGCGCCAGGTGATCGTGATATCCTGGGCGCTGGCGTTCATGCTGATGGCCTCGACGTCGTCGGAGATCGGCGGTTTGTTCGGGGACGGCGATGCGCACAAGGACGCGCAGACCTACGGGATGTTCATGTGGGCCGGAGTGGTTCTCTACGCGGCGGTGGCCTGGCGGGTCTGGGCACGGCGGAGGGAGCCGACGCCTGGGCCGTTGGTCGTGGATCGGTACTCGACCGGTCACGATGCGCTCGAGGGCCCTCATGTCGTGGCTTGATGTGAAGTTGTCCGCTTTTTCCGAGGGGCCTGTCGCGACAGGCCCCGTGATTACGACCTCTCTCCAATAACACCCGGGGTCCCGGCGACCAGGATGGACGCCGCATCGGACCATTGCGATCAGGCCGGCATTCGCCGGGCCGATATCTCACTTCCCGATCCGGTCGCAGGCCAAGGAGGGCCGTATGAAGACCTCGAAGGACATGCCGCGGACGCGCCGCAGCCGGTGCCTCACCCCTGAGGTGCTGGAAGACCGGATGGTGCTCAGCTCGGGCCAGGGGAGCACCTTCGCGATCATGCCCGCGTCGATCACAACGGCCGGGCAGGTCACGTCCACGCCGTTCACGATCAGCCCGTCGCTGTTTCATGCCAACTCACACGGCAAGCTTATGCTAGGTGTTGACGTCACCGCGATCAACCAGCAGGCGAGCACGAGCAACGTTCCGAACAATCCGGTGGCACCCGAGATTTTGTCGATCACCTCGTCGAACGGCCGGCAGATTCCGGTCGAGCGTAGTCATTACTACGCCAAGATCGCGAAGGCGAACCACCTGGGCAACACGCCGACCTCGGCGGTGCTGTTCACGATCAGGCCGCCGGCCGCCAGCCAGGCATCCCAAACCTATACCGTGCAGGTCAAGGGGCTGAATCACACGACTGGGGAGTACTTGCTCGGCTTCTACCTGCCAGGGGACGTCGCGGGTACGGGGACGGTGACGAAGGCCGACGTCACGACGGTCAAGTCGCTCATCGGCGACGCGGCGACCAATTCGAACTATAACTTCGACGCCGACATCAACCGGAACGGCATCATCAATCGCCAGGATGTGAGGCTCACGCAGCAGAATATCGGGGCATCAACGGAGGTGAGTCCGGTCGCGTCGGTGAATCTTGACCCAGCGTCGGATCCGGCGAACAACCGAACGAGTCCGTACAGCACGGTGCACTTCGCCGGCATGGTCACGCCGGGTGCGACGGTGACGTTCGCCAACCAGGCCAACAATAACGCACCGACCACCACGACGGCCGATGCGACCGGTGCTTACAGCATCATGGTGCCGCTGGTGCCCGGGTCGAACACATTCACCGTGACGACGAAGGACGGTTTCGGCCAGTCGATTTCGGGTGCGATTTCGCCGGTCGTCTACTCGCCGACCTCGGCGTCCAACACGCCCGGCGGCTGATCCGGGACCGGCGGCTTGGAGGTTCCTCCCGGTCCGGAGTTCCGGTGATCCGGTCCGGGGGGCCCTCCCTTGCCCCTGCACTGGTTCTGTTGTGTCCGGCGCGCGACGGCGGCCCGGGCCGGTCCGGATACGTCCAGATCCGGGTTGTCGGCGTGGCGAGTCAGCGCATCAATCGCCTCGTTCGTGCCGATCTGGGCGAGCGCCCACGCGGCCGCGCCGCGGATGACCGGATCCTCGGCAGGATCGTCGAGCCGGGCTGACAGCGGCCCGACGGCCAAGGGCTCGGCGCGCGTACCCAGCACCAACGCAGCATTCCGCAAGAGGCCCCGGCGCCGGGCACGGCTGGCGGCCGAATTCTTCAATCGGGCACGCCAGGTGGACTCGTCGTCCTCGAGCCAACGCAGCAGGTCGGGCTCGACCCATTCGGGCGACTCGCCCAGGTCGGGGCACCGTCCCGACGGTGCCTTACGGTTCCACGGGCAGACGTCCTGGCAGACGTCGCAGCCAAAGACCCAGCCGTGGAGCTGTCCAGCCTCGGGGTCCGGGATGGGCCCTCGGTGCTCGATGGTCCAGTAGCTGATGCACTTCCGCGAGTCGAGCACATAAGGCGCGGCAAAGGCTCCGGTGGGACAGGCATCAAGGCAACGCATGCAGGTTCCGCAGTGATTCGTGTCGTGAGGCGCGTCGTATTCGAGCTCGAGGTCGGTCAAAAGAGCGCCCAGGAAGGTGAAGCTGCCGAGCCGCCGGTCAATGAGCATCGTGTTCTTGCCGATCCAGCCCAGGCCAGCGCGGCGGGCGAAGTCACGCTCGAGCAGCGGGGCCGTGTCGGCGACGGCCCGTCCGCGCGCGCCCGGCCGCTCGGCCTGGAGCCAGTCGAGCAGGCATTCCAGGCGGTCCCAGAGCACACGGTGATAGTCAGCGCCTCGGGCATAGCGGGCGACCTTGCCAACGGTCGACGCGGTGGTGTCGGGCTTCGGCCTTCGGTCGTTGGTGCCGTAGATCATGCTGACCATCACGACCGAGCGGACGCCCTCGAGCAGGGCCTCGGGATGGGCGCGGGCCGGTTCCTGTTTTCGGAGATAGTCCATACCGGCGGAATGGCCGGCCTCGAGCCAGCGGACGAACTCGGCGTGGCCGCCCGGCGCGACGGCAGGGGCGATCCCGACGCGGTCGAAGCCCAGTCGGGCCGCTTCAGACCTGAGGCGCCCGGTCAGCTCGCTCGGGGACATGGACGGAGGCATCATTTGGGGCCGGGTGGTTCGTCGAGGCGAAATGCGGGCGGTTCTCGAGCGCGCCCGAGTCCTTCACGCCGAGGTTCTCGTAGATGCAGCGGGTCGCGTTCGATCGATTCAGCGTGTAGAAATGCAACCCGCGGACCTGGTTGTCGAGCAGGTCGCGACACTGCTCGGTCGCCCAGTGGATGCCGACCTTCTCGACGCCCTCGGGGTCGTCGCCGCAGCGGCCGATCGCTCGGAGGAGCCGGGCCGGGAACCGGGCCCCGAGCGCCATCTCGGCCATGCGCGCCAGGTTGTCCTTCGAGGTGATCGGCATGATGCCGGCGACGATCGGCACGTCGATGCCGGCCAGGTCGCAGCGCTCACGGAAGTCGTAGAAGTCAGCATTCGAGAAGAAGAGCTGGGTGCAGATATAATCGGCGCCGGCGTCCACCTTGCGCTTGAGGTACTCGATCTCCTTGAGGCGGTTGGGCGTGGCGGGGTGCCCCTCGGGGAAGCCGGCCACGCCGATCCCGAAGCCGCGGGGATCGGGCGCGCGGTCATGCGCGCGGATGAAGGCGACGAGCTGGTCGGCGAACTGGAAGGCATCGCAGTTGCGGTCGTGGTCGGCGCGGCCGCGGGGCAGGTCGCCGCCGAGCGCCAGGATGTTCTCGATGCCGGACTGGGAATAGCGGTCGAGGATCCCGGCGAGCTCGTCGCGGGAATGGCAGACGCACGTCAGGTGCGAGACGGCCGTCAGCCGGGTCTCCCGCTGAATCCGGACGATCAGGTCGTGGGTGCGCTCGCGGGTCGAGCCGCCGGCGCCGTAGGTCACCGAGACGAACGAGGGGCGCAGGGCCTGGAGCTGGGCGATCGTCTGAAACAGGTCGTCCGAGGCCCGATCCGTCCTGGGAGGGAAGAACTCGAAGCTGAAGGTCGTGGGCCGCGTCTGGAAGATATCTCGGATGTGCATGATCGTCGTCGAGTCCCTTCCGCCTCCGTCGCGTCGTTGCGGTTAATGCCCTCGGGCACCAGCATACACGAGACCGCGCCCGGGCGCGAAGGCGATGCGTGGGCGATGCTTTGGGTAGGAAAAGCGCGTGACGGCAGGATCGACGAGATGGGCGCGTGCCATGGTCTTGGATCGGCTCTGGCGCAGAGCGGGCGATTCGTCAGAGGCAGCCCGTGCGACCCATGCAATCTAGCGACCACTGCAGCACGATGCAAAAACATGCCTGTGCTTTTTGGTTTGCACGCCGGCCGGCCTCAGGCCCCATCCGATCGCGCCGGGGCGTGCGACTCGAAGCGTGCGATCTCTTCCTGGAGTTGGTTGGCGAGCTTCTTGAGCGATCGCCTCGTCAACTCGCGGGTCTGCGGATTCTCCACGGGCACGGCGCCGAGCTCGCCAAGTCGCTCCTCCAGCATCTGAAGCTTCTTTCGCGTGTTATCGAGCTGGCGGCGGCTCTGAATGGTGCTCATCGGATGACCTCGATCAGACCTTTAGGCATGCCGTCGCGATCGGTCGCGAAGAACTGCTCCGTGAGCAACGCGAACTCGGATGGCTCCGCCGAGTGGATGTCGAGGAAGGGTAGTCCCTCGCTGATCTCATTCAGCGCGGCGCCATCAAGGGCGTGGTCGAGAGCCACCAGGAGGATGCAATCGATGTCGTTGGGCTCGAATCGCTCCGTCACGAAGCTGCCGTCAATGATCAGTCGCTGGATTCCCGCTCGCCTCACCAGGTCGATCGGCCACGTCAACGATTCGAATTGGGCACGTCGCAGTTCCGATTCCGTCCCGAATCGCGCCTCGATCTCGTCCAGGGTTGCCCGGTGGATGCCCGGCGGCAAGTAGCCATTATCCTCGAACGCCGGTATCATCTCGGTTCACAATGAGTGCTTCCGGATCGTCACCTTCACCATAGTTTACCGCCACTCGGCGCCCTGCAAAAGCCCCAAAGAGGACAAAAGCCCCAAAGAGAAAGCCCCAAAGAGAAAAGCCCCAAAGAGGACAGGCACTTTTCCGTTGTGCTTCGCCACCATGACTGCTAGATTGCGTGAAGACTCCGGCGGCGGTAGTATGCCTGTCCTCCGTCGCTCTCGCCTGTCCTCCGTCGCTCTCTATCGCAGCCGAAAGGTGCCTGTCCTTTCTGTCGCCT
>JAKAUH010000223.1 GCA_021818605.1 Planctomycetota bacterium | reverse complement strand
AAGAGCAGGAAGCCGAGAGCGAAGCCGCATCAGGCTGGACCGAGCCGGTGCTGGCTCCTGTTTGCTCTCTTCTGTTCGTTCCTTGAAATCGCTTTCTTCAGAGGCACTCAGGGAACGAGTGGGGCGGACAGCACGAGCCGGGATGCATGCGTCGTTCGGTTGCGGCCGGCCTGTTTCGAGCTGTACAGGGCGCGATCGGCCAGCTCCACCAGCGCGGATTCGTCCGGTGTCTCAGAGCTGGATGTGGCGATGCCAAGGCTGGTCGTGACGGGGCGATGGGGCCAGTCGCAGCCGGCGACGGCGGTACGCAACCGCTCGGCGACCTCGAGGGCCTCGGCGGCGTCCGTGGCCGGCAGAAGCACCACGAACTCCTCTCCGCCGTAGCGAGCGACGACGTCGTGCCCACGCACAGACTCGCGCAGGAGTGCGCCAAACGTCCGGAGGACTTGATCGCCGGCCGGATGGCCGAAGGCGTCGTTATATTCCTTGAAGCGGTCGATGTCGAGCAAGATCACGGAGAGTGGTGATTCCTGGCGCTGAGCCTGGGCGAAGAGAAGCTCGAGGTCCTCGCGGAACCGGCGGCGGTTCTTCACGCCGGTCAGCTCGTCGGTGGACGCCAGCTCGGCGAGGCGCGCGTTCTGAAGCTCGAGCCGATCGTGGACGGCCAGTATCCGCCCGGCGATCTCGAGTCGCACGGTCAGCTCGTCGGGGTCCGGGGGCTTGGTGAGGAAATCGTCGGCGCCGGCTCGCAGGCCCTTGAGCCGGTCCTCGCGGCGGTCGAGCGATGTTAGCAAGATAATATAAACGTAGCGACCTACACGGGATGACCGAATGCGGCGACAGAGCTCCAGGCCGTCGAGGTTCGGCATCATCCAATCGGAGATTAACAGCGGGATCTCGCCGCTGTGGATCATCCGCCAGGCCGCCTCGCCGTCGGGCGCGACCCTGGGAGAATGTCCCATTTTCTCGAGAGTGCGACGGAGGTAAAGCGCGGTCACCGGTTGGTCCTCGGCGATCAGGATATTCATGGGTTGGTAATGAGGCTCGAGGTGTCGAAATGCCGAATGGCGGAGCTTGTTCGGGTCCAGGCCGCGTCGACCTGGACAGCGAGTTCCTCGACCGTGGCAAGCTCGGCGCGGCCAGCGGCGAGCTCGAGCTTCTCGCAGGCGTCGGCCAGCTCGTCGGCGCCGATGGTGCGGCTGATCCCGCGCAGTCCGTGGGCCTCGACGGCGATCCGGTGCGGGTCGACGGCGCGGAGCGCGGTGCCGAGGCGATCGAGGCATCTCGGGGCCGATTCGAGGAACGTCCGGGCCAGCTCGTGGGCGAACTCGCGGTCGCCGTCGCAGGCGGCGAGCAGGGCGTCGATCAGGTCGCGGCGGGCTTCCCGTTGGGGGTGTCGGTGATCCGCATCGGCCGGCGCCGGGCGGTGGGCGTCGACCAGGGGCTCGAGCGCCTTTTCCAGGTCGGCCTGGCGGATGGGCTTGGGCAGGTAGCCGTCGAACCCGCCGGCGAGGCAGCGCTCGCGGTCGCCCTGCATGGCGTGGGCCGTCAGGGCGAGGATCGGCACGCGGTTGCGGAACCCGGTGACAGCCTCCGATGCGCGGATGGCTCGCACGGCTTCAAAGCCGTCCATCTCGGGCATCTGGACGTCCATCAGGATGACGTCGAACTCGGTCGAGCCCACGGCTCGGAGGGCCTGGAGCCCGTCCGGCACGACGACGACCGAGTGCCCCAGGCGCTCGAGCATCCGGACGGCGACCTTCTGGTTGACCGGGTGATCCTCGGCCAGGAGGACGCGGAGGCGCGAACCCTCGATCTCGATCCGGGGCGTGCCGGGTGTGGCCTGGCCGGGGTGTGCGATCCGGCGCGCCCCGGCGGAGGAGCGTAGCCCGAGCGGAGCGATCGCCTTCATCAGGGCGTCGAAGAGGTCCGACTGGCGGACGGGCTTGGTGAGACACGCGGAGACTCGCAGGTCGCGGCAGACCTGCGTGTCGTCGCTGGCGCCGGCCGAGGTCAAGAGCAGCGTGGGGATCGTCGCGACAGAGGAATCCGGCTCGCGACGGATGCGGCGAATCAGCTCGAGGCCATCGACCTCCGGCATCATCCCGTCGATGAGTGCCGCGGCGAATGGCCGGCCCAGGCGGCTCGCCTCGTGCAGCGCCTCCTGCGCGGCGACGGATCCAGCGACGGACGCGGGCCGTGCCCCCCAGCTCATCAGGACCTCCTCGAGGATGAGGCGATTGGTGGCGTTGTCGTCGACCACCAGGATCGGCAGGTCCTCCAGGCCGGGCGGCTCGGCATCGGTCCGGCTGTCGCCGGCGGTCGCGGTCGCGGCCGCGGTCTGGTGTTCCGGTTGCCGGTCCAGGACAACACTGAACCCGAACCGGCTCCCCCGGCCCGGGTGGCCCTCGGCCCAGATCCGGCCGCCCATCATCTCCACCAGCCGGGACGAGATCGCCAGGCCCAGTCCCGTCCCACCATATTTTCGTGTGGTCGATTGATCGGCCTGCTCGAACGGCTCGAAGATGGCCGCGAGCTTCCCGGGCTCGATGCCGATCCCCGTGTCGGACACGGCGAAATCGAGCCGCAGGCCAGATTCATCCTGGGCTTCGAGCATCACCGTGACCACAACCTCGCCCTGCTCGGTGAACTTGATCGCGTTGCCGACGAGGTTGACAATCACCTGCCGCAGGCGGCCGACATCGCCGACGAGTGCATCGGGGACGTCCGGCGCGATGCGGCAGGCCAGCTCCAGACCCTTCGAATGTGCCCGGAGGGCCAGGGTCTGGAGAGTCTCGCCGATCGCGTCGCGGAGCGCGAAATCGGCGAGGTCCAGGCTCAGCTTGCCGGCCTCAATCTTGCTGAAGTCCAGGATGTCGTTGAGCACCCCGAGCAACGAGTCGGCCGAGCTCTTCACCAGGCTGAGATACTCCCGCTGCCGCGCGGAGAGCTCGGTGTCAAGCACCAGCTCGGTCATGCCGATGATCCCGTTCATCGGCGTGCGGATCTCATGGCTCATGTTGGCCAGGAACTCGCTCTTGGCGCGGCTGGCGGCCTCGGCGGCCTCCTTGGCGCGGACGAGCGCGGCCTCGGCCTCCCGTCGCTCGGTGATGTCGACCGACGTGCTGACCGAGCCGATGAAGGTCCCGTCGGGCAGGAAGCGGCGGACGGCTGTCAACGCCATCCATCGGTAGACCCCGTCGGCGCGGCGGAGCCGCAGCTCGACCTGCGCCAGCGGCCGGTCGGGCGTAACCGATTGGCGCAGGTCCAGGTACTCGCCGAAATCCTCGGGGTGGACGAGCGATTCCCAGGCGACGCCGTGCAGCTCCTCGGCGGGCAGCCCCGAGAACTCGGCGCCAGGCCGGTTGACGAAGCTGCACTGGAAACGCGCGTCGGTCACGAAGATGATGACCGGGGCACTGTCGGCCATCAGGCGGAAGCGCTCCTCGCCCTCGCGAATGGCCTGCTCGGCCAGGATCCGCTGGGTGACGTCCTCGGCGGCGCCGACCACCTCGGCGGGCCGGCCGTCGGGCGTGCGGCGGAAGACCACCTCGCGGCAATGGAGCCATCGCCACGACCCGTCGTTGTGGCGGACACGGATCTCCGACTCGACAACCCGGCCGTCCTCGGCGTCGGCGAACCGCGCGGGGTAGTTGGAGAAGCCCTCACGCACCGCGTCCTCGGGATGGATCAGCTCGGCCAGAATCCGGTCCAGCCCATTCGCGCAGATGACATCCGGGGCATGGCCCAGCACCGTGCCCAGCCGTCCGTTCACCCAGACCGTGCGATTGGCCGCCAGGTCGACCATGTACAGAATCGACGGGTTCGCCTGCGCCATTCCCTCGATGAACTGGCGGCGGGCGCCGGCCTCCTCCTCGGCGCGGCGGCGCTCGGCGACCTCGACCAGAAGCGCCTCGTTGACCCGCTCGAGCGCGGTCGTCCGCTGACGCACCACGCGGTCGATCGAGGCGTGTGCCGCCTCGGCGTCCGCCTGGCGTGCGGCCAGATCGCGCAGCTCGGCCAGCGACTGACGGCAGCCGCGGATAAGCACGAAGTCCTCGAAGACCACCCAGGCGGAGTGCTCCAGCCATCGCCAGCTTGACGGGGCCGAAATGCCATAGATCGATTGCGGCCAGTAGATCCCGCGCAGGATGTGGTCCACGGCCACGACCGCCGAGGCGTTGATCAGCACCTTCGGGTCGCGATAGAGTGCCAGGAATGCCAGCGAGCCGAAGATGTGGAAATGCGTCTCGATGCGGCCGCCCGAGAGGTGGATCCACAGCACGCTTATCAGCATCTGGGCGATCCCGACGGACTGGCGGGTCGCCTCGGCTCCGGGGTGGTGGCGGATCAACCACAACGGAAGGGCGATGATCACGCCGCCGAGCAGCGTCGCCGCCCAGACGTGGACATGCACCGACGCGACCTCGCCGGCCCAGGTGTAGGGCGAGATCCAGAGCGCGCACACGAGCGCTCCGAGCCACTGGAGGGGCAGGAGTGCCGCGAAGATGGCGTCGACCCGGCGATATCCGGCGTCCAGGCGCTCGCAATAGAGCTGATCTGCCCGGGGCTCCGGCGTCGGCACGGGATCGTCATTCACGGTCGGCGCGGTGCTCGTCATGGTTGCCTCAATCCCCTGGTCGATCGGCAGTTCAACAGGGGGCAGCCGAAGACTGGCTCGTCCTGGCCTCGCGGCGAGGGATCGACCAGCCGCGCGAGCAGCGCCGACCGGCCCGTCGCATTACCGTACTGGCCGCGCCCGGGGGTGAGGCCCCCGCTGAACTTCAGGTCTCCCTGCGCATCGAACAGCAGGACATGACCCGAGGTTGCCACGCCGAATCGCCGGGCCTCCTCGCCGTCCGGGTCCGGTGTGATCTCAAGCCCGGGAATGTCGGCCAGCGCGGCGAGGAGTTCCGGCTCGAACCAGGAATCGTCCTGGGCCGCGGGTCGGAAGAGGACAGCCCGCGCCGTGAGCCGGCCGTCGCAGCGAGCGAGGATCGCCGTCAACTCCGTCACGCTGGCCCGCGAGCAGGGACAGCGGGGATGGAGGAAGATCAACAGATGCGGCCGGTCGCTGTCGCGTTCGGGCCGGCTCGGAACCGGCCACCGCACCGGCGGGTTCCCCGGATCGCCGGGCCTCGACGCGTAGGCATGCATCAGGAGCATCCCGGCGCCGATCGCGATTCCCCAGACCGCCATCGCAACGGCGGAACCCCACCGGATTTGAATGGATCGCGCCACCGTTGCCTCCTCTTCGCCCACGAATTCCCGGGCGTGATGCGCGGGAATTCGGTCGCGACCGGGTCTTCCCCACAAGGGGAGCACCGGATCTCTGGGATGAGGAGCCCAGCCTTGCGTCGCCGGGTCGATCCTGGGGTCATCCCAGGCGGGCATGACATCGGCGACCACGCCGGTGCACCAGATCGCCTCCCTGAGCAACCATAGGTCACACTTGCCCGGGCGTCAGCCAGGAACTCCGGGGACGGCGAAAGCCGTGAGACAGTCGCTGGCCACCGGGCCGTCGGGATCTTCCCGTCCTGGTGTCGGTGTCCTCGTGTCCTCCGAAGAACATGACTCCCCTTTTCAGGGTCGCGGGCCTGTGTTAGGTTGCTTCGGCCGGAAGGATTCGGAACTGGGCCGTCGCCGCGTGCAAGGAAGTGAGGCAGCCACCATGCGTATCTTCATCTCGGCCGGAGAGCCCAGCGGCGACCTGCACGCCGCCAACCTCGTCCGTTCGATTCGACGGAGGCTCCCGGACGCGGAGTTCGTCGGCTACGGCGGCGCGAAACTCGCCGGCGCAGGGGCGGAGGTGCTCTTTCCGCTCGTCGACCTGGCGGTGATGTGGTTCCTTCACGTTCTCATTAACCTGGTGACGTTTGTCCGGCTGGTCTTCAGGGCCGACCGCTACTTCCGCGACCAGCGGCCCGACGCCGTGGTGCTGATCGACTATCCGGGCCTGCACTGGTGGATCGCTCGCCGGGCCAAGGCGCGGGGGATTCCGGTGTTTTACTTCGTGCCGCCGCAGCTCTGGGCCTGGGCCGGCTGGCGGGTGCGGAAGGTGCAGAAATTCGTCGACCAGGTGCTGTGCAGCCTGCCGTTCGAGCCGGCGTGGTATCAGGCGCGGGGCGTGTCTGACGCGGTGTATGTGGGACACCCCTACTTCGACGAGCTGGCGGCCCGTCCACTCGATGACGGCTTTTTGTCCGAGCAGCGGCTGCGCCCGGGCTCGCTGGTGGCGATCCTGCCCGGCTCGCGAACTCAGGAGCTGAAGCGCAACCTGCCCGACATGATCCGGGCCGCGCACGAGTTGGCGGCCCGACGGCCGGACGTTCGCTTCGCCGTCGCCTGCCTGCATGAGCGGCACAGGGCGATGGCCGAGCAGATGATTGCCGAGCTGCCGGAGTCCCGCGGGACGACCGCGGCCGTCAGGCCGACCATCGAGGTCTTCGCCGCGCGCACGCCCGAGCTGATCCGGCTGGCGCGGGTGGCCTGGGCGGTCTCGGGCTCGGTCGGCCTCGAGCTGATGGCCGACGAATTGCCTTCAGTCGTCCTGTACAAGGTCCGCCGGTTCGACCTGTGGATCGCGCGGCCGTTCATCAAGGCCAGGTACATCAGCCTGGTGAACCTGCTGGCCGACGACGAGGTCTTCCCCGAGTCTCTCACCTGGAAGGATGCCGCGCCCGATCTGGTACGCTGGGCGCTCGCCTGGCTCGACGACACCGAGGAGCGCGCCGTGAGAACGCACGCGCTCGCGGTGCTCAAGCGACGCGTCGCCCACCCCGGCGCCACCGACCGCGCCGCCGAGCGGATCGTCGCACGGCTGTCGCGGACGATCGCGAGCCGTCCCGCGGCGGCAGCCGTCTCGTCGCCCGCGCCCTATCGCGGGCCGCACGAGCCCGGTCCACGCCAGCCCGCTCGCCACGAGCGTCGCGCCTGACGCCTCGACCGGCGGAGCGACGGCATGTTCCGCCAGTCTCAGGCCGGCGCCGCTTCTTCCTCGGCCGGTTCCTCGTCGGGCAGGCCGAGCTCCTTGATCCGGCGATAGAGCCGGGGGCGGGAGATGTCGAGGATCTCCGCGGCGCGGGACTTGTTCCCGCGGGCCTGGCGCAGGGCGGTCTCGATCAACCGGCGCTCGACGTCGGTGAGCATCGCGTCGAGAGGCCGGATCGGGGCCGGCATCGCGGGCGGGGCATAGGCCGAACCGAGGCCGCCGCGGATCGAACCCGGCAGGTCGGCGGCGGCGACAAGGTGGCCACGCGCGGTGGAATGGCCTTGCTCGACGACACGCGCCAGCTCGGGCAGGTTGCCGGGCCAGTCGTAACTGTTGAGGACGTCCAGCGCCTCGGGCTCGAACCCGGCGTGCTGCGGCCCGCCCCGCTGGTTCACGCGCTCGAGGAAATGCTGGGCGAGCAAGGGCAGCTCGGGGCGACGTTCGCGCAGCGGGGACAGGCGAAGGACCAGCGTCGTCATTGCGTAATACAGCGCGGGCCGAAGCTGCTCCTCGCGGAGCGCGGCCTCGGGCTCGCGGACCGCCGTGGCCATCAGGCGGACGCGCGAATCGAGCGCCTCCACCAGCCTCGCCTGGAGGTCGCGGGGCAGGCTGAGCACGTCGTCGATCAGCAGCGTCGAGCCGTCCCCCAGCGAGAGCCGCGCGCGCCTGGACGTTCCCACGCCGGCCGGAGCGTCCGCCTCACCTGCGCCGAACAGCTCGCGCTCGAGGATCTCCGCTGGCAGCGCCTGGCAGTCGAAGACGATGAACGGTCGTTGGCCGTGCGAACCGGACTGGTGGATCGTCCGGGCCATCTGGCGTTTGCCGGTGCCCGGCTCGCCGACGATCAGCACGGGCACCGACGAGGTTGCCGCCAGCCGGATCTGCTCGACCAGCCGGCGGTGCTCGGGGCCCGAGCCGATCAGCGCGTCGAGGCCGTGCCGTTCCTGCAGCCGGCGGCGGAGCTCCAGCAGATCGGCATGGAGCCGCCCAGCCTCGGAATCCGGGACGCTCGCCGCGGCCTGGTTCGCCCGCACGGCCCCCAGCAGGCCGATCCGCGCACCGTGCTCGTCGCCGAACGGCCAGAACTCGACCCGGCGCCACAGTCGCTCGCCGTCGGCGCGGTAGATCAGCGTCGACGTGCCCGACGGCTGGCCGGCGAGGGCCTCCGGCGGCGGATGGAAGCTCGCCGCCAGGTCCGCCATGTCACCCGCCTGCATCGGGGCGTGCGCCTGGCACGTCAGCCCGACGACCGCCGAGGCCGGGAAACCGGTCAGCTCCTCCCAGGCGGGGTTCGCCCATGCGAGTTTCAGGTCCGCATCGAGCCAGAACAGGGGCTCGCGCGCACGCTGCCAGAGCGGATTCGGCTCAAATGCGGGCGGGCGTTGTGTCGGCATGGGCGGTGTGGTCTAACTGGTCCTCGGCGGTTCGTCGGCCGCTCCTGGCCTCGCTACGTCGCGGGCGAACCCGCCTCTCCGCGTCGATGAGTCTCCGATCGCGGACCAGCCACGGGTTGTCCACTCCGGGTCAGGATCGCTCCGAAGGGTCGCGAAGGCAAGGGAAAAGTCGGACCATGACAGGCTTCAACATCCGCGGCGGTCTCGGATCGACCAGTCCCGACCCCCGCACCTGGTCAATCGCACTGGACGGCGGCACGACCAATACCCGCGCCCGCCTGCTGCGTGGAGACGTCGTGGTCGCGACTGCTCGCCGCGCCGTCGGCGTGCGCGACGCCGCGATCGCCGGCGTGCGGACCGGCTCCTCCACCCCGGACGCCGGCGACCGCGAGCCTCGCCGCGACGTCCTGCGGCGCGCTGTCCGCGAGGTCGTCGCCGAGGTCCAGCTCGTGTGGCAGCGACTGGCCGAAAGCGATCCACCCGCCCCGGTGGTCGCCTCCGGGATGCTCTCGTCCGAGATCGGCCTGGTCATGGTCCCGCACGTCCTGGCGCCCGCGGGCCTGGACGAACTGGCGCGCTCGTCGTTCCCGTTGTCCCTGCCCGAGATCGACGACCGGCCGATCCTGGTCGTGCCGGGCGTGATGACCGCGTCGACTGGCGAGGCCGACGGCTGGTTCGACGCTGATGTCATGCGCGGCGAGGAATGCGAGACACTCGGGGCCCAGCGCACGCTGCTCGCCGCGGGCCAGGTCGCGCCGGGTCGGGCTCTGGCCTTCCTCTGGCCCGGCTCGCACACCAAACTCGTCGAGGTGGATGCCAATGGCCGGATCGCGCAGAGCTTCACCACCCTTGCCGGTGAAGTCCTCGAGGCCGTTGGCCATCACACGATCCTGGCCGCCAGCCTGCCCGCGAGCTGGCCGGACGAGCCCGACCCCGACGCCGTCGCGGCCGGCGCGCGGGCGGTCGCCCGGCACGGCCTGGGGCGCGGGGCCTTCCTGGTCCGCATCGCCGCGCTCTCGGGGGCTCTCAAACCAGAGGCCCGCGCGTCGTTCTGGATGGGCGCCGTCGTCGCCGCGGATGTCGACAGCCTGAAGGCCCACCCGATCCTCGAGCCGGGCCGCACGGCCT
>JAKAUH010000742.1 GCA_021818605.1 Planctomycetota bacterium | reverse complement strand
CACAATGCGCCCAACTCGCCCGAGTCGCTGCTCATCGGTGGCGCGTTGCCGGAGCACAAGGAGGCGGCGCGCGCGGCCTCGCCGATCACCTACGTCGGCCGCAACGACCCGCCGTTCCTCATCATCCACGGGGACCAGGATCCGCTGGTGCCGATCAACCAGTCGGAGCGGCTGGCGGAGGCGCTCAAGGCCGCCGGCGTACCATGCGCGTTCTACCGGGTCCTCGGCGGCGGACACGGGCACTTCCGCCGGCCCGAGGTCGACCGCCGGATCAAGCAGTTCCTCGACAAACACCTTCGCGACCAGCCGGTCGACGAACTGACCGGCGGGGATATCCTCCGCGACACCAACAAGTCCAAGACCAGGCGGCCCTGAGCGGGTCGCGCTGGCGATCGATCCTGATCGGGACAGGGCGCGACGAGGAATCCTGGAAAAAGGCGGAACCGCCAGCGGCCGTCGGTGCACTACCCGGCACGTGGGAGGCAGGTCGGGTCAGGTCAGGTCAGGTCAGGTCAGGTCAGATCAGGTCAGGTCAGGTCAGGTCAGGCCGCCAGCCCAGGCCGTCAGGCGGGGGATCGGATCGGGATGAGCGCAAGGCAACGGCGGACCGGAGGCGTGCCGCCGGAAGTCCGCACGCTCTTCGACCTGGGGACGACCGTCGGGCTGAGCGACGGCGAGCTCCTGGAGCGGTTCGCCGACCGGTCGGAGGACGATGAGGCGCCGGGATTCGGGTCGGCATCAGGTCCAGCCTTCGCCGCGCTGGTGGAGCGCCACGGACCGATGGTCCTGCGCGTGTGTCGCTCGATCCTCCGCGACGAGCACGACGCGCAGGACGCGTTCCAGGCGACGTTCCTGGTGCTGGTCCGCCGCGCGTCGGCCGTCCGGCGGCAGGAATCTACCTGAGCGACTTCAGCCTCGGACCGGACGACTCGCGGATCGGGATGGCCGTCACCGACGCCGAGGGCCGGTATGCGATGAACCTGCCCGAAGGGTCGTCGGCCACGCTTCTGGCACTGCACCCGATGTATGCCGGGCCGGGCGTGAAATGCGAAGCCGACCAGCGGACGATCCCGCCGGTGAAGCTGGAGGCCGCCGGCCGCGTCGTCGGGACCGCGGTCGACACGACCAACGGCCGGCCGGGCGCGGGGGCCAGGCTCCATGCCAGCCGGATCGAACGCTATGACAACCCGCTGCTCGCGACCCAGTGGACGACGACCGACGAACAGGGACGATGCCGAATCGGCGGCCTGCCGCCCGGCGTGTACAACGTCTATCTGGACGAATCCCCGCGGGGCGAGCGATTCCCGGCGGCGGCGGTCGAGGGCGTACGCGTCGAGGGGGGCCTCGAGGCGAATGCCGGGTTGAAGCTCGTCCAGGGACGGCGGATCGAGGGGACTGTGATCGATGCCAGGACGGGCCAGCCGATGGCCGGGACTGAGGTCCTCTGCTCCAACTCCGCGCTGCCCAGCTCGGGGCATGAGGGCCGGTCGATGAAGACCGACGAGAAGGGGCGATTCGTCTTCTTCGTGCCCCCGGGTTGTCGTGCGTCTATCACCCCGGCAAGGAAGATCCTCAAGTCGGTCAGGCTCTCAGCCTGACAATGAAGGCGTGTCAGGCTGAGAGCCTGACCGACTTTTCTGCCGGCGTAACATGTGCGCGGGAGTACGTATGCCGCGGTGAAGGGCCGGGATACGCGGACCCTGATCGTGGCGGCCGACGGCGACCCCGAGCCCGTAAAACTGGTCGCGGGCGACGCGACGGCCCGGCCGACCTTCGCGGCGGGGCGCCAGGCCCAGTTCCGCGTGAAGGCGGCGGTCGTCGCAGGCATCCCGCAGCAGGGCGAGCGCTTCCTGATCGGCCGGGTCGTCGACCAGGAGGGTGCGCAGGTGGCCGCGGTGGTCCTCAACTTCGCGCTCCCCGGCCAGGTGATCACCAGCGCGACCGATCGCCAGGGCGTGTTCCGCACCCGGGGCGTGCCGACGCAGGAGTATTTCCTGGACCTTACCCGCCAGGGCTATCGGCCGTCGACGGTCCGCTTGTCGCCCGGCATACGAGACATCGAGATCACCCTCGAGCGCCTGCCGGATAGTTCGTACTGAGTCGGGCGCGCGCGGACGTCGCGGCCGAATTCAAGAGGATCTCGCAATGGAACGATTCCCGGGGGCCATCGACGCCCCCGGCCATGCGTTTGAAAGACATCCGATCCGGGTCAACCGGCCGGCTGGTAGTTCGCGCCGCGCAGGGAGAGCAGCAGGTCGCGGGTCGCCTTGATCCCCTCGGGCTCGCTGAGGCGGCCACCCTCGTACTCGATGCCGACGAACCCGTGATAGCCGGCGTCGGTGACGATCTTGAGGATCCGCGCGAAGTCGAGCGTCGTCTCGCGGCCGGAGGCGTCGAAGTCGTAGCTCTTGGCCGAGACGCCCCGGGCAAACGGCATCATCCGGGCGATCGCGTCGTACACGTCGATCGCGTACGGCCCGCTGTGCCCCGTCTTGTGAGGGAAGTTGCCGAAGTCGGGGAGGGTGCCGAAGGTCGGCCGGTTGACAACCTTCATCAGGGCGACCATCGCGTCGGGATTGCTTGACGGACCGCCGTGGTTCTCGCAGATGATCGAGATCCGGCGGCTCTCGCCGTACTCGGTCAGTTTGGAGCAGGCCTCGGCGACGGCGCCGACATCCGTGGGGCTGTAGTGCTCGCCCGTGTTCACGCGGATCGCGTGGCAGCCCAGCGCGGCGGCCGCGTCCACCCATTTCTTGTGGTGATCGACGGCCTGGTTGCGCGCCTTTGCGTCCGGTGCGCTCAGGTCGCCCTCGCCGTCGATCATGATCAGGACGCAGGTGACGCCGAGGTCGCTGGCGCGGGACTTCAGCTCCTTGAGGTAGGCCGAGTCGTGCGCCTTATCTTTGAAGAACTGGTTGACGAACTCGACCCCCTCGATGCCGTACTGCTCGCGGGCGATTTTGGGGAAGTCGAGGTTGTCGATCTTCCTGGCGAACAGGGCCTTGTGCAGCGACCACTCGGCCAGCGAGAGCTTGAAGTCGCCGATCTTGCCGGCGGCGGGCCTGCCGGTGGGCTCGTCGGCCCGGGCCGGCCGGGCGGCCAGGCCCCACGCGGCGGCGGCGGCGGCGGTTGCGGTCGCTTCCAGGAACGTCCGACGGTTCAGCGGTCCATGGCGGGTACTCATCTCGGGGTGGTCCTCCTTTTGCGACGCGGACCGGCCTCGCAGCCGGATCGGATCGTCGGGTGGGTGAAACCCACCGTCTGCCACGGCTTGAACCTGGTGGGTCTCACCCACCTTACAGGTTGGACAGGCTCAACTCAACTCAACTCAACTCAACTCGTCTATTCGTAGGAAATATTCCGGTCGTCGAGGATCGCCTTGAGAGCCGAGGCGGCCTCGGCGAATCGCTCGGGGCCGGTGAAGCCCGAGGAGAGGCCGGCGACCGTGAGGTGGGGCTCGAGGACGGCGTAGCCGTCGTAGCCGGCGTCGGCCGCCTCCTGGAGCAGCCGGGGGATCAGGCCGTCGCCGGCTCCGGCGGGGACGTTGCGTTCAAGGGTCGCGTCATAATCCTTGACGTGGAAGTGGGAGACGAATGACCGGAGCCGCGCCCAGGCCTCGTCGATCGGCTGTCGCACCTCGACGTAGTTGGCCGGGTCGAAGGCATGGCGCAGGGCCGGCGAGTTGATGGTTTCGAGGATGTCGGCGACGCGAGACGCCGTGTCGCCGTAGATTCCCTTCTCGTTCTCGAGGAACAGGGTGATGCTACGTGCGGCGGCGCGGCGGGCCAGCTCGGCCATCCGCGCGAGGACCTCGTCGCGGTGCGACGCCGGGTCCTCGCCGGGCGGCATGTAGAAGCTGAAGACGCGGATCCGAGGGGCCTGGTAGAACTCGGCCAGATGCATCGCACGGTCGAAGCGGTCGAGGTGCTCGGCGAACGGCTCGGTGATTCTCATCTTGCCGATTGGCGAGCCGATCGCGCTGAGGCCGAATTTGCGGTCGTCGAGCAACCCGCGAAATTCGGCGTGCTGGGCGTCGCTCAGGTCGAGGACGTTGGTACCGTGGATGGCGCGGAACTCGATCGCCCGGATGCCATGCCGGGCCAGGACGTCGACCTGCTCGACAGGGTCCTGCGAGATCTCGTCGGCGAAGGCGCTGATGCGGATCATCGATCACTCCCGGGGGCGGCGGCGCGGACGGCCACGACGCCTCATCGCCCCGCCGGGGATCGGCCGTGCCGTCGGGTCACATCCCATCATAACACACCACGGTGAAACCGCCAGCCGCCGGGTGGCTTCGTGGGGCGAAGCGGGGTAAGATAGGGTGTTGTCTCGCCTTCGAAACCCGATTGTGAATCCACCGAACCGACACGAAGCGAGTGGCTCGCCCATGGCGACGTTCATCTGGCCGCTGTTGATCTACTGGCTCGTCCTGTTTGTCGCGTGCTTCGTTGTGGTGGAGATCGGCCACGACCAGCTTTATGACGAGGTCACGCCACATGCCGGGCTGAAGGTGGCCGGCGGCTCGCTCCTCATCGCGCTTTTGCTCACCGTCTACCGAGCAAAGGGCGTACCCGCGTCGTTCGAGTCGATGTTCACGACGAACATCATCTGGACGGTGCTCCAGGGGATCGTCTGGGCGGGCGTGTTCGTCCTGATCTTCCAGTTCCACCCGTGGCATGGCCTGGGCATCGGGCTGGCGACGATGCTACTGGTCAGCGGCCTGGCGACGATGGGCGTCGACAGTCTGCTGAAGCCGTCGGTGCCGACCGCCAGGCGGGCGGCCGTACCGAATCAGCCCGTCCGTCACACGGTCTCGCCCGGCGCCACGGCGGCACCGGCGGCCAAGAAGGCCGAGTGATTCCCCGGCTCGATCGAGCCGGATCGACCGTCGGTCCCACGTGCGGTCGGTCGGCGGCTCAGGCGGGGAGCTGGCCCAGGCAGTGCGTGAGGAACTGCGCCAGGCGGTCGGCGGCCTCGAGCGCCTGCCCCTGGAGCCGCAACAGGTCCTTGAGGCTCGTCGGGCGATTCCAGATCGCCCGGAGCGCGGCACCGACGCGGCGGCCGCCCGACTGCTTGATCAGCTTTGCGACCTCGCGGGGCAGCTCGGAGTGCGCGTCGTCGCTGATCACGCGAACCGAGAGGAAGCGGATCAATCGCTCGGCGCAGATCGCGGCGACGGCCGAGGATTCCATGTCGACGAAATCGGCGGCGAACTCCTGGCGGAGCTCGGCCTTCTCGGCAGGGGTGAGGATGACGCCATCGACGGTGAGGAGCCTGCCGGTCAGGTGGCGGATTCCCTGGCCCAGCGGTTCGGGGCGGACGACCGGGAACCGGCGGCCGTCGGCGTCGACGATCTCGGCGGGCAGCGCCACGTCGCCCCGCGCGACCTCGGGGTTGAGCGCACCGGCGAAGCCGGCCGAGATGATCCAGGAGGGGCGGTGGCCGTCGAGCAGGATGCCGGCGGCACGCCGGGCCGCCTCGCGGCCCACCCCGCCGGCCACCACGACGACGATCTTGCCATCGAACTCGCCCTCGGTGATCGTCAGGGAGGCCGTGTAATATTTCCGCACGCGGCGGAGCAAGTCGACCAGGTAGCCGACCTCCATCGGCATCGCCGCGACGATTCCGATGTCGGCGGGCGCCGGCGGCGGTGCCAGCGGCGGCGCGCCCGGCCGGGTCCGCTCCGAGCGGCTCGCGTTGTCGCCTCGTTCACCTGGTCCGCCTCGGCTCATCGGTTTGGCCGTGCCGCCTGGGCTAGCTCATCTGCCACTTGATCATCTTGAGCATGTCGCCCAACTGGCTGTTCACGCCCACCGCGGCCGAGGTCTCGTAGCCGACGTGGACCATGCAGTTCTCGCACCGCGGGTCCTTGCCGTAACCATAGTTCTCCCACTGGGTGTCGTTCATGAGCGACGACAGGCTGTCGTGGTGGGTGTCGGTGATCAGGTAGCAGGGGCCCTTCCAGCCCTTGATGTTCCGCGTGGGGCTGGCCCAGGCGGTGCACTGCATCTCGCGCTTGCCGCGGAGGAACTCCTCGTAGACCGGCGAGGTATGGAACTTGTACTTGCGGAACATCGCCTCGGCCGCGCTGAACTTGGCCCGGATATCCTCGCGAGTCATGAAGATATCCTTGGTGTTCACAGCGGCATAGCTGTAGGCTGGCGAGATGATGAAGCCATCGACGCCCAGCGAGGTCAGGTAGGCGAACATCTCGTCGAGCTCGTTCATGTCGGTCTCGTGGTAGACCGTGGTGTTGGTGCAGACGAGGAAGGTCTTCTCCTTGGCGGCCTTGATCCCATCGATGGCCGCGTCGAAGACGCCCTTGCGTTCGACGGCGACATCGTGGTTATCCCGCATCCCGTCGAGGTGGATATTGAAGAAGAAGGTGCGGCTTGGCTTGAACTCGCCCAGGCGCTTGCGGGTAAACATGCCGTTGGTGCAGAGGATGACGACCTTCTTGCGCTCCTGGATCTTCGCGACGAGCTCGCCGATCGCGGGGTAGATCATCGGCTCGCCGCCGCAGATCGAGACGACCGGGGCACCGGCCTCGTCGACGGCCGCCAGGCATTCGTCCAGGCTGAGCCGCTGCTTGATCGTCGACTCATATTCGCGGATGCGGCCGCAGCCAGTGCAGGTCAGGTTGCAGGCGTGCAGGGGCTCGAGCATCAGCACCATGGGGAACTTCTCGGCCCGCTCGACCAGCCGCTTGCGGGCGACGTAGCCGGCGATCCGCGTGGTCATCGGCAGGGGAAAACGCATGGGGCTGGGCCTCCTTGGCACGGGGTCATTGATCGTGATGCGAGATCGATCGTCCGTGATCGTTCGTTCGGCGCGGCGGTGCCGGCGGAAGACCGCGGTCGAGGCGAGGTTGCGGCTCAGGGCTCGCCCGAGACCGGCTGCGCCGGGATGCGGCTGGCCAGAGCCGGCGCCGACTGCGACTGCGACTGCGACTGCGATTGACGCGACTCGCACTCGATGGCGGCGCGGTAGCGAGACAGGGCCATCAGCGGAAAGTAGATCCGGTAATAGTGATACCGCAGGTAGAACACCAGGGGGAAGCCGGTTCCGGTAAACGGTGCCTCGTCCCACGAGCCGTCGGCGTTCTGGGTGGACACGAGGTACTCGATGCCGCGACGGACGGCCGCGGAGCGGGCGCGACCCGCGGCGATGAGGCCGAGCGTGGCCCAGGCGGTCTGCGAGGGGGTCGGATCGCCCATGCCCTTGAGCGACGGATCCTCGTAGCTTGCGCAGGTCTCGCCCCAGGCCCCATTTTCCTGCTGGACCGACTCCAGCCACTCGACGGCGCGGAGGATTCGCGGCTGGTCCATGGGGAGACCCAGCGTGGCCAGTCCCTGGAGCACCTGCCAGGTGCCGTAAATGTAGTTGACGCCCCAGCGGCCATACCAGCAGCCCTCGGGCTCCTGCGTGTGCCACAAATAGTCGAGGCCCCGCACGACGGCCGGGTGGTCGGCCGAGTAACCCAGGGTGCCGAACAGCTCGAGCACCCGCGCGGTGATGTCGGCGCAGCTCGGGTCGAGCATGGCGTTGTGGTCGGCAAACGGGAGCTTCGTGAGCACCTGGTTGTCGATGTCGATGTCGTAGGCCGCCCAGCCGCCGTCGCGGTTCTGCATGGCGGTCAGCCAGTTGACGGCGCGGTGAGTGGCCGCGGCGACGGCCGGATGATCGGCCATCGGCGAGCGGTTGAGCGCCAGGACCACCATGGCGCTGTCGTCCAGGTCGGGGTAGAACCTGTTATTGTACTGAAAATGCCAGCCGGTCGGCTCGACCCCCGGCCCGTTGATCGCCCAGTCGCCGGGGTGGCGCAGCTCCTGGGCCAGCAGCCAGTCGATGGCGCGGCCCCAGGCATCGTGCTCGGACGGTAGCCCGGCGTCGGCCATCGCGATCGTCGCGATCGCCGTGTCCCACACCGGCGAGACGCACGGCTGCACGCGGGTCCGGTCGTCGTCGGTGATGTGCAGGTCGTCGAGCTGCGCGAGCGCCCAGCGAATCTCGGGCGAGTCATCGGCATGGCCCAATGACTTGAGCGCGATGATCGCGTAGACCATCGGCGGGAAGATCGCGCCCAGGCCGTCGGTCCCCTCGCAGTGCTCCATCATCCAGCGCTGCGCCGCGCGGACGCCCGGCCGGCGCCACAAGGCGGGCACATTGCGGTCGAGCCACTTCAGCACGCGGTCCAGCCCCAGGAAGAACCGCGTCCACGAGATCAGCGCACCTTTCGGCCGCGCGGGGGCGTCCGCCGCGAAAAGCTCGGCGATGCCCTGCTCGGGCGCCAGGCGGCGGACCGGCTTGTGGTAGGCCATGATCGACAGCGGCACGACGATCGTCCGCGTCCAGGCCGACATCGCGCTTAAGCTGAACTTCCACCGCGACGGGATCAGCACCAACTCGGGCGGGACGCACGGGCATTCGTCATAGCTGATCTGACCCAGGAGCGCCAGGTAGAAGCGGGTGAAGCTGTTGCACGCGTGCGCGCCACCCGCCTCCAGGATCGCCCGCCGCGCCCGCACCATCTCGGGCTCATCCGGCGAGAGGCCCGTCAGCTTGAGCGCGAAGTAGGCCTTCACCGAGGCGCTGATGTCCACCGGGCCGCCCGGGTAGATCGCCCAGCCCCCTCCAGGAAGCTGGAGGTCCCGGATGTAGCGGGCGCAGCGAACGCAGACATCGTCGGCCTCGCGCCCCAGGAATGTCAAAAGCAGGACATATTCGGATTCGAGGATCGTATCGCCCTCGAGCTCGGCGACCCAGTAGCCCTCGTCCTGCTGCCGCTCGAGCAGCCAGTCCCGTCCCCGGTCAACGGCCGCCTCCAGACCTTCCGTCCCCGCTTCCGCTTCCGTTTCCGCCCATCGCGACGCCCGGCGGGCCCACGACTGGGGAGTGACGCCCTCTTCCCTGCTGGCGATCATCGGGTTCCTTTCCCCCGCTCTGGCTCGACGTCTCGAGTCACCCCCAGCGGTCGTCTCTTCGCGAGGCGTCCGCCGTCCGAGGATCCCGCGCAGTTTCCGCGGGCGCTGCACATCCTACGCGCATCGCAATCGCTTGATCAAGATCAAACTTCCGCCTCATCCTGGGCCGTTTCAACGTTTTCTGGCCCCGGACCGCCGGAAAACTCTGCCTATTTTGCGGGCAAGCGTCGAATCCTCCGGGACCGAGGGGCCACGGAGCCGAAAGGCGTGTGCGGGGAACGATATCGGTGCGGCTGAAACGAGGCGGGAGAGCCTGACCGACTTCGGTCGGGTCGGATCGGATCGGGTCGGATCGGGTCGGATCGAGCCCGCGCCAGGCTCAGGGACGCTGGCGAAGTCGACTCCGGATCCCGGGTGGAAGCGGCCGTGGATCTCGGGGCGACGGGCCAGGATGCCCGTACCCCGGCGACGGTCTCTTTTTCCGGCCGGCATGCGGCTTGCACTTGATGACTCACGTCAGGACGACCGGTCATCCGTGGCGTGGGCGTCCTCCACCCGCGTCTTCCATCGACAACAAACATCAGTTAGCAAACATCAGTTAGGACAGGTGAAAATCATGCAGGCCATCGAACAGTT
>JAKAUH010000382.1 GCA_021818605.1 Planctomycetota bacterium | reverse complement strand
GGCGCGCTTGAGGCCGGGTTTCGCCGGAGATAACCGGCCGGCACGCTCGCGCTCGCGTTCGCCGGTGGAACTCCGCTCGCTGGATAGCGCGCTTCGCTCCGCCGACGGGGACGCGGACGCAGACGCGGCCGACGCCGATCGTCTCCCGAGGACTCCGACCTCGACGCACGGTCCGACGACACCGACACCGACGAGGTCTGCCGGCCTCGGTCGGGTGGTGACGCGGACGTCCGCCGCGGGGTGGCCGGGCTGCCTGGGTTGGCCGCCCGAACCGCCTTGCTGCCGGGAAAATGAGCCAATAATGGACGGGATGACGCACCCCACGGGCACTGGCATCAGGGGATACACGTCATGCCACGCCATCGCTTCGCGCAAGACGTCGAGATGGGCGTGACGGGTGCGCAGGGTCCGACCGCCGTTCTTGACGTTCGCATCAAGCGCGAACGACCGCGTCCCGAGATTCAGCCGGTTGGAAAGCGACCGAGCCGACAGCGTCAGGTTCGTGCGGTTGAACATGGCGAAACCCTCGCATCCGCCGATTCTGGCGGGATCTGGAGGTGACCAAAAGCCGGACGGAAGACACTCCGGGGCTCTTGCGTCACGGGGGAATGGGACGCTCCCGCGTCCCGCGGTTCACCTTCGAGTCATGGGGTCCAATTGGCTCCCGAGACATCGATCCGGCCGGGACACACGCCCGGCCGTCTGCCGCGCCGAAAGGTCCGGGAGCCGCCGTCGTCCGCGTGCGTGAACACGCCGACCGGCGATCCGTCCGGGGGATCGAAACGCGACTCTCACAGGGTTACCAGACATAGACATCTTATCGCGGAAACTTGTTCGCGCGATCGGGAAAAATATTTGGGTCGCGGGCGAAACTCAGCGTCCGCCGCCGGGCGATCGTGAGATACGGCCCGCGGTGCACGATGTCGAACCCATTGTCCAGCAACGGTTTGAGCCACCGCCAGTTGTTGTCGACGAACAGCCAGTGCAGCTCGGGATCCGGCCGTGGAAATCCGGGCGGCAGGTTGACGTCGAGAATGTAACTGTACAGCCGCCGCCGGGATGAGAGAGGTGCGGAAACAGCGTAATCCGCGATGACGGCGTCGTCCGGGGCGACCTGGCGGACCCACGTCCAGAGGGCGTCGGCCTCGGCGCGATCGATCGGCGCGGGGACAGACTCGACCCGCCGGGCGACCTCGCGGGTGTCCCAGGCGCCCAGGGCCGCCATCGCCAGCCAGGTCATCGTCAGCGTGGCGCGGCCGGCGGGGCGGTAGCGGAGCCGCCCCGCCAGCCGGGCGTAGCCGATCAGCCCGGCAGCGAGCACCAGGGTGACCATCGGCATGGCGTAGCGGACATGGTGCCACTCGGGCGTCGACAGGAACCGAGGGGCCCACCGGCCGTTGCACAGGCTCCAGATCCACGGCAGGGCCAGGATCGTCGTCCGGGGCGCCAGCCACATGAGGAATGCCCAGCCCCCCGCGCCCAGGACGAGCGCCTCGACGGCCGTGTGCATGGTTTCGCGGAAGCTCGCCCTCGGACCGAGGAACTGGTCGACGAACGCATCCGGCGCGCCGCGGCCGACCACCAGCCGCAGGTAGCCGAAGAAGCCGAACAGGACCCAGCCGACTCCGATCAGCACCATGGCCCGCCGCCATCGAAGAGTGACCGAGAGCGACTCCGGCCGCCGGGGCGCCAGCAGGGCGAACGTCGCGACGGCCACGGCGTATTCCTGGCGGCAGGCGAGCATCCCGCCGATCCCCAGCGACGCCCACCCGACCGACCGCTCGCGAACGCCCCGCACCGCCCAAAGGGTAAAGGGCGCCACCAGTTGCAGCTCGCGGAAGTCGTTCCAGGCCAGCGGCCACAACAGCGGCGTGAAGGGCACCAGCGCCGCGGCCGACAGCGCCACCGGGATCGACCGCGACTCGGACCGTACCAGGCCATAAGCCGCCGGGATCACCCACCAGAAGACGATGTTCTGGAGCACGATCAGGGTTCGCGGGTCGGGTAAGGCCCGGTAGATGGGCAAGATCGCGAACCGGATGGGCGCCAGGTAGTTCATCTTCCAGGCGGACGGGCCCTCCTGGGCGTACGCCGAGACCGGACGGACGCTCAGGGTCTGGTCTCCCTCGGTCATGGCCCAGCACCACTGATTGTAGTACGCCAGGTCCCACGACCAGCCGCTCCGGAACTCCTCGTACCGCCGGAGTGACTGGTAGGCGGAGGCGGCGGTCATCGCGGCCGTCAGGGTCACGACGGCCAGCCAGGCCGCGCGGCCGGATCCGGTGGCCGGCGGCTCGATGGGATTGAGGACCGGGTCGAGGGCATCGTCGGGTGGGGGCATCGGCGGAGCTGACCGGGTTCGGTGGGATGTCCAGGCGCCGGAACGGCGGACCCTGGCCATCAATCATCGCGGCTGCGGAGGCCGCGCGTCCAGGGGCGGCCGCGGCCGAAGTCCGTCGAGCCTCAGCCGGACGCGGCCCGATCCGTCGGTTCCGAAGCAGGGCAGACTTTCCCGCCTGACTCCGGTCCGCAATCCACCAGGTCCGCCCGCGTAGGTCAGGCTCTCAGCCTGACGCCGATCCGAATCCGCCCGATCCGCCCGGGACGGGGGCGCCTACCCGACGGCCCGTGTCAGGCTGAGAGCCTGACCTACACCGATCCGATCCGAAGATCGGTCAGGCTCTCCAGCCTGACGCCGATCCGAATCCGCCCGATCGCTGGAGTTCGTTCGGAGCCGGCTGGAAAACCTGACCTGCGGGGACTCAAATCGGTGGGAGGAAAAACCGAGGAAAAAACCGGAGGAAAAACCGGGACATTCTGCTTTATCGACATCGAGGGAGTCGATGAGCCGCTCTCAGCGGGCGCCCTGAGGAAAAAACCGGGACATTCTGCTTTATCGACATCGAGGGAGTCGATGAGCCGCTCTCAGCGGGCGCCCTGGGACGGCTACGGTGGGTATCAGGGGCGCGGCCTCGTGGTAGTGAGTTATGGATGCGGGAGACTGCGGTCCTCCTGGGGCGGAGTCATGCCCGCGGGCGACCGCGGCGGGATCAGTAAAACCCAAATGTCCCGGTTTCCCTCCCAGAATGTCCCGGTTTCCCTCCCAGAATGTCCCGGTTTCCCTCCCAGAATGTCCCGGTTTCCCTCGAATGTCCTGGTTTTCCCTCTCGGCTTGCCCGCCTCGGCTTTCCCCGGTGGTGGGGCCTTCAGCTTGACGACGAGCATCGACCTGATGCGGTCGGGATCCGCGGGCTTGTGCAAACGCTCGACCCGGCCGTCCAGCAGGACGACGCCGCAGCCGGTTGAGTCCTTTCCGGCGATGCTGGGCTTCGCCGGGTCATCGAGCTGGAAGCTCATCTTGTCGAACTCCAGGTCGCGGGGCTCGAGCCAGGGGACGCCGGGGAGCGTCTCGGCGAGGACGATCGTGTCGGAATGGATGTCCGAGATCTGGGACATCGCGAGCGATTCCGCGCCGCGGAAGACGGCGCCGGGGCCGACGATCAGCACGTAGTTGGCCAGTGGCTTGCGATCGGCCCCGCCGCGTCGATTGCTCGGGCAGGCGTAGAAATCCGGCATCCGGTCGAGGAGCTTGCGATTATTGGGGCCGTCCCAGGGCTCGTCGAAGTTGTAGGCCCGATAGACCTCGGTGGATTGCGGCTCGCCCAGGGTCTCCAGGACGAGCACGCGCCAACTGTGCATCGGCTTGCCCTTCTTGTCGGCGATATACGCGGGGGGGAACTTGCCGTATTTGTCATGGTACGAACGCAGCGCCCTGTAGATGAACGCGAGGCGATGCTGACAGACGTTGCTGCGGGCGGCCGCCGCGGCGTTCTCGGCCGCCGACTGGACCATCGCCCAGAGCAGGACCGCGGCGATGAAGGCCGCCAGGATGACCGTGCCGAACAGTTGTCGTGTTCTCATGTCAGGCTCCATCTTCGGGATCGAAGACCATGATGAACGGGCCGATCATGATGTAATTCGGGATACGGGCGGGTCGCTGGGCCGGCGGCCTAGGCACGACATACTGGGTGGTCGGCGTACCCGCTGGCGTCGTTTTGTAGATCGTTCCGTCAGAGCCGACGGCGAGGTCACCGACCTCGTAATAGCCGACGATTGGCACCCCCTTGCTCTTGAGGTTCGAGATCACCTCGCTCAGAGTATTACGGGCCGCGCTGTTGGCGGCCAGGGTTGCCGCGTCGGTGTTCTTCGTATCCTGGGCTGCGCCGCAGAGGTACGCCTTGTAGCCGGTGAGATTCAGCTTCGCGAGGGTGGCTCCGACCTTGTCCGTTCCCTGGAAATGGTAGATGACCGTCGATTGATTGGCGTTGGGGTTGACCGGGACGAGAATAACGCCCGTGCAGGTCTCGGCGCCGCCCACACCGGCCATCGTGCCCGCGGAAACCCCGCCGATCCAGTATGTCCCGCCCACAACGCTGGGAGTGGGCTTGGCACCCGGCTTGGGGACGGCGGTCAGTATGGGAGTTCCCGTGAGAATGACGTTCTTCTCCGACGCGTAGGGGAGAATCGCATTCCCGAGATTGCCGAGGAAATCGTCGTTTCCGCCGACGTTATCAAGACGCAATGGAGGACAGGCGCTTTTGGCCGAGCAACGCGATTGTGTGGCTGATTGTGTGGCCAGTGTGACGGCCGGGCTTTACCGAATGTCGCCGTAAAGCCCCCGGCTTCAGCCGTGGGGATATCAGGCGACTCGGGTCCGTCGGATTCCGATGCGTTCGGTCTCCCCCGATCCTCCGGTCTGGTGTACAATCATCTCATCCCTTCGGGGACCGTTCTTTGACAACTCGTGGTTGGTGGTTCCCTCCGGAAAGTCCTCGGAGGGGTAAAACTACGAAGGAACACGGAACGTTGCCCGGTGATAACCAAGCCGGGTATCAACGTTTGCTGTCGAGATCGTCGGGAGACGGACTCGCCAGATCGGTACGGTCGGGCAGACCGGAACCGGGTCGTCTTCGGGCGGCCGAACGCTCAGGGACACCGTGTAAGACCGGAGCAATCCGGCTGTGATGGTTGAACTGAGAATCCCCCGGCTTTAGCCATGGGGAGTGTCAACTGTCCTCCCTGTTCGTCCCTGCTCACTCCCTGTTCCTCCCTCATGGTCCTCGTGCGATTGGCGACAACTCATCGCGTCCCCACCTCCCCACAGCGGCGGCCGGCTGCGTGGGTGTCGGCCGGTCGGGGCCGAAAGCCGCCCGGATGTCCCGCCCGAGCCCGTCCGCCCACCTGGGCCGCCTGGAAAGCCGGGCCGACCGACGGCTCTTATCGGTGGACTCTTGATTCCCCGTGCGTTTCTGGTAACTCTTGGTAGAACGCTGGATTCTCGCCTCTGTCGGTCTGTCCGAGATTCTGGTCCGTTGTTCGAGCAGCCTGCGTGCGGGGCCGGCCCTCGATCTGGTAGAATCGACCCACGCGATTCGGTCCCCGCCCTCGCCAGGAGTTTACCCGCGATGTCGCAAGGTCCCCGCCGTCATCTCCGCCTTGAAAACGTTGACGGAGTGACCGTCGTCAGCTTCGTCGAGTCCAAGATCGTGACCGAGGAGAACATCCAGGAGGTTGGCGACCAGCTCTATAGCCTGGTTGAGGACGAAGGCCACAAGAACCTCCTGTTGAACTTCGGCAACGTCCAGTATCTCTCCAGCGCCGCGCTGGGCAAGCTGATCAACCTCAAGAAGAAGGTGTCGGCGGTCAAGGGGAAGCTGAAGCTCTGCTGCATCCACCCCGACCTTCTCGAGGTCTTCCGCATCACCCGGCTCGACCAGGTCTTCGAGATCTACGGCGACGAGCAGGCGGCCCTGGACAAGTTCTGATCGCTCGAGCGAGCGGCGAGGAGCCGGGACACGCTCCCTGTCCTCTCACGCACGGTCTCGAGGCGATCGCCTTGCCGGATCGGATCGGATCGGATCCAGATCCGGATCCGAACCGACCTAGCTCCGCCACGTGAGCGATCGCATCCACCGGCGCGACCTTCGCCCCGGGATCGAGTTCGCCGTGTGGCCCGCTCGCCCCGTCCCGCATCGTTTCGACGGTTCCCGACATCCGCGAGCCGGTTCCCGGCGGTCTCAGAGTGACCGAGGGGCCGGCCCGCTTCGCTTTCGCTTGCCGGCGCGCCTGTCCCATGAGCGACCCGTCCGCGACCCCCATGATGCAGCAGTATCGCGAGCTCAAGGCCCGCGATCCGGACGCGCTGTTGCTCTTCCGCATGGGCGACTTCTACGAGATGTTCGGTGACGACGCCGAGCGCGCCGCTCCTCTGCTTGGCCTGGCGCTGACGACCCGCGACAAGGACAAGGCGGACGCCGTCCCGATGGCCGGCTTTCCCCACCCGGCGCTCGAATCGTACCTCGCCCGGATCGTCCAGGCCGGCCTGCGCGCGGCGGTTTGCGAGCAGGTCGAGGACGCCCGGTTCGCCAGGGGGTTGGTCAAGCGTGACGTCGTCCGCGTCGTCACGCCCGGCACCCTCACCGACGACGACCTGCTCGACCCGCGCACGGCCAACTACCTCGCGGCGGTCGTCGAGGTCAGCGGCAAAATCGGTCTGGCCTGGGTCGAGCTCTCCACCGGCCGCTTCTCGCTGACGGGGCTCCTGCGCAGCGAGCTGATCGACGAGATCGCCCGGCTGAATCCGGCCGAGGTCCTGATCTCGGAGCTGAGCCTCGATGCGCCGTGGGTCCGGCTGCTCCGCGGCCAGCCCGTCGGCCCGGTGACCGTGCGCCCCTCGTGGGATTTCCAGCCCGAGCAGTCCCGGCAGACGCTTTTTGACCAGTTCGGCACCACGACGCTGGCCGGCTTCGGGCTCGACGACCGGGCGCCCGAGGTCCAGGCGGCTGGGGCGCTCATGGCCTACCTGCGCGAGACGCAGAAGACCGCCCTGCCCCACATCACCCGGCTGACCCCGTTCCGCCGCGGCGAGACCCTGGCGCTCGACGAGATGAGCCGTCGCAGTCTCGAGCTGGTGCGGACCCTTCGCGAGGGGAAGCGCGACGGGTCGCTGCTGAGCGTCATCGACTGCACGGCGACGCCGATGGGCGCCCGGCTGCTGTCTGACTGGCTCACCTCGCCCCTGACGTCGCCCGAGGCGATTGGCGAGCGGCTCGACGCGGTCGAGGAGCTATTAGCCCAGTCGGTCCTCCGCGGCGACCTGCGGACGATGCTGAACCAGTCGAACGACCTCGAGCGTCTGGCGGCTCGGGTCGGCACTGGCCGCGCCACGCCTCGCGATCTGGCCGCCCTGGCCCGCACGCTGGCCCTCCTGCCGAAGATCAAGGCGCGGCTCACGGCGAGGGTCAGCCGACGGCTCAACCAGCTCGAGGCGTCGCTGGAGCTCTGCCCCGAGATCCGCGCCGAGATCGAGGCCGCCCTGGTCGATGACCCGCCCCTGGCCGTGAAGGAGGGCGGGTTGATCCGCGAGGGTTATCACCCCGAGCTCGACGAGCTGCGCGCCGCGGCCCGCGGCGGCAAGTCGTGGATCGCCCGGTTCCAGGCCGAGCAGGTCCGCCGCACGGGGATTCCCAGCCTGAAGGTCGGTTATAACAAGGTCTTCGGCTACTACATCGAGATCACCCACGCGCAGGCCCAGGCAAGGGGCTCGAGCATCCCGAGCGACTACGTCCGCAAGCAGACGGTCAAGAACGCCGAGCGGTACATCACGCCCGAATTGAAGGAGTACGAGGACAAGGTCACCCGCGCCGAGGAGCGGGCCAACGAGCTGGAGTATGAGCTCTATAGCACGCTGCGCGACCGCGTCTCGGCCGAGGCGCCGCGGTTGATCCAGGCTGGCGGCGTGCTGGCGCAGCTCGACGTGCTCTCGGCGCTGGCCGAGCTGGCCGCGCGGCACGGCTACTGCCGCCCCGAGATCGTCGCCGAGCCGGTGTTCCACGTCGAGGCGGGCCGGCACCCGGTGCTCGACGCCTTGCTGCCGCCCGGCGACTTCGTGCCGAATAACGTCCGCCTCGGACCCGGTCCCGACCCGGACGAGGGGACGATCCTCCTGATCACCGGCCCGAACATGGCCGGCAAGAGCACGTACATCCGCCAGGTCGCGTTGATGGCGATCCTCGCCCAGATCGGCAGTTTCGTCCCGGCGAGGCGGGCGCGGATCGGGATCGTCGACCGGCTGTTCGCCCGCGTGGGCGCGACCGACGAGCTGAGCCGCGGCCAGAGCACGTTCATGGTCGAGATGACCGAGACCGCCAACATCCTCAATAACGCCACGCCGAAAAGCCTGGTGATCCTGGATGAGATTGGCCGGGGCACCAGCACGTTCGACGGGATCTCGTTGGCCTGGGCGATCACCGAGCACATCCACGACGCGCTCGGCTGCCGCACGCTGTTTGCCACGCATTATCACGAGCTGGTCGAGCTGGAGAAGACCAAGGCGCGGTTGCGGAACGCCAACGTGGCGGTGCGCGAGAGCGAGGGCGAGATCGTCTTTTTGCACCGGATCGTCCCTGGCGGCGCTGATCAGAGTTACGGCATCCACGTCGCGCGCCTGGCCGGCGTCCCGGCCCCGGTGCTGGAGCGTGCCCGCGAGATCCTGAGGTTCCTGGAAAAGCAGCACGGCCCCGATCCCGGCGCCCCTGCGAGTTCCGATCCCGGCACGTCCCCATCGACCGACGCTCCGATCCGCCGCAAGGTGAAGACCGGCCGCGCCCTGGCCGGCAGCCTGTTCGCCGCGCTGCCGGAACCGATCCTCGACGAACTCCGCCAGGTCGACCCCGAGGCGCTGTCGCCCGAGCAGGCGATCGAGCTTGTGAAGCGGCTCCGTGAGCTGGCGGGGTGAGTATACTGACCGGTTTTCGGGCTCCCTCGGCACCGGACATCGCACGAATCGCGCGGATCGGCGATGATGGGATCATCGGCCTTGCTGCGATCCTCGCCCCTGGTGCGATCGGCGGTGAGACAGGTCCGTAGACGCGAAGGGTGGTGGTCCGCGTGGGAGATCGACCGATGGAGGTGACCGGCGAGCCGTATCCGAAGCGGCGGGTCGACCTGGTCACCGCCGTGATGATGGTGGTCACGCTCGTCGCGCTGGGCGGGACGGCCTGGATGCGGTTCGGCCGATCGGGGTCGAGCCCGGAAACCCGGACCGTCGCCGTCGGTTCGCCGGCGCCGCCGCTGCGTCTCATTGACCTCGAGACATCCGAGCCGGTCGTACTGGTCGGGCTGAACAGCAAGGTGGTCTGGGCGGTGTTCTGGTCGTCGCGGTCGGCGAAGGGGACGGGCACGACCTGCCTGGCGGAGCTGCAATCCGCCACGAAAGGGCTGCGGACGCACCGACGGCTCGCGATGATCGCGGCGGCCGTGGAATCCGACGACCCAGGCGCCGTCGCGAAGGCGATCTCTGCCGGGGGCATCACGCTGCCGGTGTACCTGGCCTCATCCGAGACCCGCCGCCGGTTTCACGCCGACGATGCGGACCCGCCGCTGCATGTCCTGATCGACGTGGGCGGACGAGTGCTCGCCATGGCCCGGGGCGACGGCCGGACGACCATCGACCGGATCGCCGAGCTCGCCCGACGCCGCCTCGACGAGCTCGACCCGCTCGGCGGGACGCGCTTCGCCGCGCGC
>JAKAUH010000721.1 GCA_021818605.1 Planctomycetota bacterium | reverse complement strand
GCGGAACCGGTGTACGGAATGCCCGCGGACGGTCGTGCACCGGCCGTCCTCCAGCCGGAACCGCCAGCGGTGCAGCGGGCAGACGGCCTCGCCGTCCTCGACCCAGCCGAGCCCCAACGGACCATTCGCGTGCGGACAGCGCCCCGACAGAACGAACACCCGATCGCCCGACCGGAACACGGCCACGCGCACCCCGGCCGCGTCGCGCGACACGCCCCGCCCTTCCTTGACCTCATCCAGCCGACAGACCGCAACCCACTCGGCCATCGAGCCACCCCCCTCGCCGCCGAAGTATCACCCCGGCAAGAAGGACTCTCACGTAGGTCAGGCTTTTCAGCCTAGCCTGACAGGGCTGAACCGTCAGGCTGGAAAGCCTGACCGACTTCCGTACCGACGAAGGAAATCGGAAGACCGACGGCCCTATGACTTGCGTCCGAGACCGCCGTCATATTAGATTCTACGGGATTGCACGTCCGCGTCCAAAGCCGCGCGGCGGCCGGGGAAGCATCCGTGAGACGCACAACGAGGCAGCTCGATGGGGCGAAGATCGTCCGGCGCTGGGCGGTCGTGGGCCTGCTCATGACCGTGGCGGGCGGGTGCATCCCGCGCTCCCGATCGACTCCGGAGCTGGTCTGGGGCGTGCATGGCGTCAGGCCGGGGCACCTGCACAAACCGCGCAGCGCGGCGTTCGATACGGACGACCACCTCTACCTGACCGACCTGACCGACCGGATCCAGGTCTTCGACCGCGACGGCCATTTCCTGAAAAGCTGGCGGACGCCTGATTTCAACGTCGACGGCCCGAGCGGGCTGACGATCGACCGGCTCGGCCGGCTGCTGGTCGCCGATACCCATTTCTACCGGGTGCTGGTCTACTCGCGCGAGGGGGAGCTCGAGCTCCAGGTCGGCGACGGCGTCCAGGGCTCGACGCCGGGCCGGTTCGGCTACCCGACCGACGTTGTGATCGACCACCAGGGCAATTACTACGTGGCCGAGTACGGCGAGAACGACCGGATCCAGGTCTTCTCGCCCGAGGGGAAGTGGCTGCGCCAGTGGGGAGGCCACGGCTACGAGCCAGGCGAGTTCCTTCGGCCGCGGGCGATCACGATGGACGAGGCGGAGCGGATCTTCGTCGCGGATAGCTGCAACCACCGCATCCAGGTCTTCGACACCAAGGGGAAGCTGCTCGACCTCTGGGGCTCGCGCGGCGACGAGCCGGGCGAGATGAGCTACCCCTATGACCTGGCGCTCGGGCCGGACCATTGCCTGTATGTCTGCGAGTACGGCAATCACCGCGTCCAGAAGTTCACGCTCGACGGCCGGTCGCTCGGGACCTGGGGCACGGCGGGCCGCGGGCCGGGGCAGCTCTACAACCCCTATGCGCTCGCCGTCGACAGCGAGGGATATGTCTCCGTCATCGACTCGAACAACCACCGCGTCCAGCGGTTCCGGATGTAGGGGGATCAGGCGATGATGCTGGGCCGCTGGTCCATCTCGGTGGAAAACCCGTGGTGGCTGATCCTCATCCCGCTGATCATCCCGCCCTTGGTGTGGATGAGCTACCGCAGCCTCGCTGGGCTGGGACCGGTCCGCCGCGCGCTGGCGATCCTCCTGCGCGCCTCGGTGATCTCGCTGATCGTGCTGGCGCTGGCGCAGGTGCAGTCGGTGCGCGTCACCGATCGGTTGACCACGGTGTTCCTCATCGACGACTCCAGCAGCATCCCCAACGATCGCAAAAAGGCGGCGCTCGACTATGTCTCCGAGGCCTCCAGGAAGCGCCGACGGGACGACATGGCCGGCGTCGTGGTGTTCGGCCGCGAGCCGAGGGTCGAGATCCCGCCGGCGCCGAGCGAACTGAGCCTGATGGGGATCGAGAATCGGATCGACCAGGAGAACACCGACATCGCGGCGGCGGTGAAGCTGGCGCTGGCCACGTTTCCCGAGGACACGGCGCGCCGGCTGGTGGTCCTCTCCGACGGCAACGAGAACCGGGGGAATCTGATCGAACAGGCGCTGGCGGCCAAGGCGCTCGGGGTGCAGGTCGATGTACTGCCGATCGAATATTTCTACGACCGCGAGGTTCTGGTCGAGAAGGTCTCGATCCCGCCCGACGTGAAGAAGGGCGAGACGGTCAACATCAACGTCGTGATTCGCGCCAGTGAGCCGACCAGCGGCACGCTCCAGATCTTTCAGAAATCCGACGGCGCGCGGGTGCCCGCGTCGGGGAACGAGCAGCCGATCCCGGTCGAGCTGGATCGCGGCGTGAACGTTCGAACGCTCAAGCAGCTCATCACCGAACCCAACTTTTACACGTTTAGCGCCGAGTTCAATCCGATCCAGGGGAGCGGCGACCAGCGCGCGATCAACAACCGCGCCGAGGGGTTCACCCACGCGCGGGGCAAGGCCCAGGTCCTGTTGATCGAGGGCACCTCGGGCGATCATGCCGAGCTGGTCAAGGCGCTCCGCGAGAAGGAGATCGAGGTCAAGGTTCTGCTCGCTCCGCGGATCGACGGCTCGACCGGGATCGGCGGCGACACGCTGCCGACCGACCTGGCCCAGCTCCAGCCGTATGACGCGGTGATCCTGGCGAACGTTCCCAAGGAGTCGTTCACCGAGACCCAGCACGAGCTCCTCGCGACCAACTGCCACGACATGGGCGCGGGGCTCGTTATGATCGGCGGGCCCGACAGCTTCGGCGCTGGCGGCTGGATGAACACGCCCGTCGAGAAGGCCCTGCCGGTCGACATGCAGATCAAGGCCCTGAAGGTCCAGGGCATCGGCGCGATGGTGCTGATCATGCACGCCAGCGAGATTCCCGAGGGGAACTACTGGCAGAAGGTCGTGGCCAAGGCGGCGATCAGCTCGCTGTCGAATTATGACTACGCCGGCCTGCTGCACTGGGAGGGCCAGGAAGCCTGGCTGTTCAGTCTGCGGCCGATCGGCTCGGGCCGGAACTCGATGCTCCGCGCGATCGACCGGATGACGCCCGGCGACATGCCCGATTTCGACCCCTCGCTCCAGAAGGCCATGCAGGGGCTCAACACGATCAAGGCCGCGATGAGCAAGCACATCGTGATCATCAGCGACGGCGACCCGACCCCGCCGAGCAGCCGCGTGATCAACCAGCTCGCCGCCAGCAAGGTCACGGTGACGACCGTGCTGACCGCCGCGCATGGGAATGATCCCGGCGCCCAGAACACGATGCGGAACCTCGCGCTGAAGACGAAGGGCAACTTCTACAACGTCACCAATCCCCGGGCCCTGCCGCGGATCTACCAGAAGGAGGCGCGGTCGATCTCGCGCCCGTTGATCTTCGAGCAGACGCCGCCCTGGCGGCCCAGGATCAACTACCCGGTGACCGAGGCGATCATGGGGCTGCCGGAGCAGTTGCCCGCGATCAATGGGCTGGTGCTGACCTCGCCCAAGGAGAACGAGCTGGTCGAGATCCCCATCGTCTCGCCCCTGCCCGCCGGTCAGACCAACCCGGTGCTGGCGCACTGGACCTACGGCCTGGGACGGTCGGTCGCCTTCACCAGCGATGCCGGCCGCCGTTGGGCGAGGACCTGGCCCGACTGGGAGAACTACGCCGCCTTCTGGTCGCAGGTCGTCCGCTGGTCGATGCGTCCGGCCGACCGGGGCAACCTCACCCTCAACGTCCGGCGCGAGCAGGGGCGGATCAAGGTCGTTATCGATGCGCTGGACAAGGAGAACCAGTTCCTCAACTTTTTGCGCATCCAGGGCACGGTGGTCGCCCCCGACCTGAAACCGTCTCCCGTGGAGTTGGTCCAGACCGCGCCCGGACGCTACGAGGCGACGATCGACAACGCCGACGCCAGCGGGAACTACTTCGTCAACCTCCGCTACCGAGGCGCGGACAACGTCCAGGGGATCATCTCGTCGGGCGTGTCGGTGCCTTACTCGGACGAGTATCGCGAGCTGCGAAGCAACCCCGGGACTCTCGAGCAGCTCGCGACGCTCACGGATGGCCAGATGGCGAGCTGGAAGTTCCATTCCGACGGCCGCGTCGACCTGCGGCATACGGTCGCGGGGATCAACCACTTCCGACGCGAACCGGGGCTGATCAGGCCCCGCTCGTTCGCCCCGCTCTGGCCCCTGCTCCTCTGGCTGGCCGCGTGCATCTTCCTGGGTGATGTCGCCGTCCGCCGGATCGCGATCGACGTCGACCGTATCCGCACCGCCGCGCTCAACGAGTGGCGGAAGCTCCGTGGCCAGGACGTCGTCGCGCCGAGCGAATACATGGAGAAGCTCAGAAGCCGCAAGGCCGAGGTCGACGAGCAGCTCGACCGCAGCCGCGCCAGTGCTCCCGACCTGGCGGCCAGGGCCGAGGGTTCCTCGCCGATCTTCACCGTCCCGCCTCCGTCTGGGCCGATCGGCGAACCCCTGCTCGAGGGCTCGTCGCCGCGCGAGCCGGCCGCTCAGGGCGAGCGCAAGGCGCCGGGGATGGCCGAACCCCCGAAGGAGCCTCCGAAGGAGAACTACACCAACCGCCTGCTCAAGGCGAAGCAGCGCGTCTGGGAGGAGCGGGACAAGGACAGGCCGTCGCCGTGATGACGGAATTGTCCCTCGCGCGTGGCCTTCCGAGGCCGCTGAGACCTCGTCACTCGAATCCAGGTCCCCGACTCTACGCCACAAAATCGCATCGCCCGATTCTCTGCCGAAAGGACCGATCACGATGGCCGCGACAATTGCCGAATCGATGGAAGCCCGCGCCGAGGAGTTCCGCTCGGCGTATGAACGCGTCAAGGCCGAGATCGCCAAGGTGATCGTCGGCCACGACGAGATCGTGCACGGGGTGCTCACCTGCCTGTTCATCGGCGGGCACGCCCTGCTCGAGGGCGTGCCCGGCCTGGGCAAGACGCTGCTGGTCCGCACCCTGGCCGATGCGGTCGACCTCGACTTCAACCGCATCCAGTTCACCCCCGACCTGATGCCCGCCGACATCATCGGCACCAACGTGGTGATGGAGCTGCCCGACGGCCGGCGCGTGTTCGAATTTCAGCCGGGGCCGATCTTCTCGCAGATCGTCCTGGCCGACGAGATTAACAGGGCGACACCCAAGACCCAGTCCGCCCTGCTCGAGGCCATGCAGGAGCATTCGGTCACGGTCGGCGGCACGATCCACCGGCTCAAGGAGCCATTCTTCGTCATGGCGACGCAGAACCCGATCGAGCAGGAGGGAACATATCCCCTCCCCGAGGCCCAGCTCGACCGGTTCCTGTTCAAGCTGATCGTGGGCTACTCGACCCGCGAGGAGCTGAGCACAATCCTTGACCGGACCACACGCGGCGAGCGGCCCGCCGCCCAGAAGGTGATGGACGGCCCGACGCTGCTGCAGTTCCAGGCGCTGGTGCGCGAGGTCATCGTCGCGCAGCACGTCCAGGACTACGCCATCCGCCTGGCGATGGCCACCCATCCGAAGGGCGAGTTTGCGACCGACGCGACGAATCAGTACGTCCGATGGGGCAGCAGCCCGCGCGGCGTGCAGACACTCGTCCTGGCCGCGAAGGTCCGCGCCCTGCTCGACAGACGGTACAATGTCAGTTTCGAGGACGTCCGCCGCGTCTACCTGCCCGCCCTGCGCCATCGCATCCTGCTGAACTTCGAGGCCCAGGCCGAGGGGGTCGATCCTGACGACGTCCTGCTCAAGGTCATCGACGCCGTCCCCGAGAAAGCGGAGACGAAGGCGGCCTGAGCGCCCAGCTCAGGTCTCCAGGATTTCACCGTTTCAAAACCACGACGGATTTCGCTGCCACGGCAGCCAGTGTCCCTGCACCACTGAAGAGCGATGATGCACGACCTCTACGATCCACCACCGGCTCTCGACCAGGAGTGGATTCCGCCCCGGCGGGAGCCCTTGATCTTCACCACGGGCGACCTGATGTGCCTGGTTGGGCTCTGTGCGCTCCTGTTCGCCGCGGCCGTGGTGGGCTGGCGCTCCGAGCCCGAGCTGGCCATCGCCACCGCATCAGCCGGCGCGGTGGTGATCCTCGAAAGCTGGTTGACTGCCCTGGGGTTCCTGCACCGCTGCCGCCCGCTGAGACTCAAGGCACGGTGGACGATCTTCCTGGCAGCCCTCATTCCCTGGGTCGTCGGGCTCGGCGTGGCGGTGACCCTGATCCTGTCCCTGTTCTGGATCTCGGATCGCATCGGTTGAATGACTGAGATTCTGTTTTGAGAGGCGTCGCCGAATTCGTAGGTCAGGCTCTCAGCCTGACGGATGGCTCCGGAGTCAGGCTGAGAGCCTGACCTACGGGACATAACCCGTGGCTGAAGGCGAGGAACCACCATGGCCGCGATCGCACCGTCCAGCCCGATGGCCCACGCCGACGAGCCGCAACGCGCGCCGGCCGGTGATCCCAACTCCGGCCCCCTGCTCGACCCAGTGTTCCTCCACAAGCTCGAGCAGCTCGAACTGGTCAGCCGCAAGATCTTCGTCGGCCGGATGAAGGGCGAGCGCAAGAGCCGGCGCCGCGGGTCGTCGGTCGAGTTCGCCGAACACCGCAACTACACGGTCGGCGACGACCTGCGGCACATCGACTGGAACGTCTACGGCCGGCTCGACCGGCTGTTCCTCAAGCTGTTCCTCGAGGAAGAGGACCTGCACGTTTACACGATGCTCGACACCAGCCTGTCGATGGATTTCGGCACGCCGACCAAGCTCCGCTATGGCAAGCAGGTCGCCGCGGCGCTGGCGTTCATCGGCCTGGTGAACCATGATCGCGTTCTGGTCGACACCTTCAGCGCCCGGCTCGAGCAGGGTTTGCACGGCATTCGCGGCCGGTCACAGATGTGGCGGGTCGTGCAGTATCTCGAGCGGCTCCAGCCGACCGGCAGCAGCGACCTGACCGCCGCGGCCCGCGAGTTCGCCATCCGCCACTCCGGCAAGGGCGTCGTCGTGGTCGTTTCCGACTTGCTCGACAAGCGCGGCTACCAGGAAGCCCTCCGCTACCTGCTCGCCCGCAACATGGACATCTACGTGGTCCACGTCCTGTGCCAGGAGGAGGTCAATCCGGAACTGGTCGGCGACCTCCGCCTCGTCGACGCCGAGGACGGCGACTTCGCCGAGATCACCATGAGCGCCCCCTTGCTCAAACGCTACAAGAACACCCTCAACGCCTTCGTCGGCGGCATCAAGGAGTGGTGCACGACCCGCGGCATCACGTACATCTTCACCACCAACCAGTTCCCGTTCGACAAGCTGATCCTCAACTACCTGCGGGAACGAGGGTTGCTGAAGTGAGAGTTTTCAGTTTTCAGTTTTCAGTTTTCAGTTTTCAGTTTTCAGTTTTCAGTTTTCAGTCCTTGCCCGTCGCTTATTCAGTGGGCGAGCTTTGGTCTTCCGTCCCGAGAGGATATGCATGAATCGCTGGGCAATCACGAATCCCTGGGTGTTCTTTGGCGGAGCCGGCGTGCTGGTGGCGTACGTGCTTTACACCATGATCCGAAAACGCAAGGGTGAACGAGGCGGCGAACGCAATCGAGAGCCTGAGCTCTGAACGATGCAGCTCTCAGAGTGCAATTTGCCATCGAGTAAACTGAAAACTGAAAACTGAAAACTGAAAACTGAAAACTGAAAACTGAAAACTGAAAACTGAAAACTGAAAACTTAAAACTGAAAACTGAAAACCCAAAACTGAAAACTGAAAACTGAAAACTGAAAACTGAAAACTGAAAACTGAAAACTGAAAACTGAAAACTGCCCCCCGCTGGACCCGACCCATGTCCAATTTCTGGCAAAGGCTGAGTCAGATGAGCTCGCCAATCGAGCTGAACACGCCGCTGGGATCCCTGGCATGGGCGGTGCTGGCGGGGATTCCGGTCGGGATCATCGCGCTTTACTTCCTCAAGCTGAGGAGGCGGTCGGTCCGGGTGCCGAGCACGCTGCTCTGGCAGCGGAGCCTGGAGGACATGCACGTCAACAGCCTGTTCCAGCGGCTTCGGCGCAACCTGCTGCTTTTTCTCCAGCTTCTGGCCGTCGGGCTGGCGATGCTGGCCTTGACGGGCCCTCAGATGAGAGGAAGCGGCGTGACCGGCCAGCGGTTCGTTCTGATGATCGACAACTCGGCGAGCATGTCGGCCACGGACATCGCCCCGAGTCGCCTCGTCCGGGCCAGGGAGGCTGCCAGGAAGGTCGTCGAGAACATGGACTCGGGCGACCTCGCCATGGTGATCGCCTTCTCCGACACCGCTCGCGTCGTGTCGAATTACACGGGCGATCGCAACCTGCTCCAGCTCCGGATCGACAGCATCCAGCCCACCCAGGCGACCACTTCACTGCGCGAGGGGCTGCAGGTCGCCGCGGGGCTGGCGAACCCCTCGAAGCAAATCGGCGAGGGCGTCGTCGCCTCGTCCGTGGTGACACCGAAGCTGCTCATTTACACCGACGGCGGGTTTTCCGACGTCGAGGGCTTCAGCCTGGGTAACCTCGAGCCCGAGGTTGTCGTGATCGGACCGCCGCCTCCCGCGGATTCGCCGCCTGCCGGGCAAGCCGGCCCGGCACAGGCCGACGAGCAAGCCCACGACCACAACCCATCGAACAACGTCGCGATCCTGGCCCTCCAGTCCCGTCGCGACGACGACAGGCCCGAGGTCTATCAACTCTTCGGACGGGTGCACAACTTCCGCGGCGAGGAGGTCTCCACCGAGGCCCAGCTCTACCGCCACGCTCCCGATAAACCCGGCGATGACGGCGAGCTGGTCGATGCCATCGCGCTCAAGATCCCGCCGCAGACCGACCAGTCGTTCAAGTTCGACATGACCGACCCGGCGCTGGCGCCCTACGAGGTTCGTCTTACCGTGAAGGACGCCCTGGAGGTCGATAATCGCGCCTACACGGTGGTCGGCACCACGCGCAAGGCGCAGGTTCTGGCCGTCACCGCGGGCAATCGCTACCTGGCCGACACTCTGAAGACGCCCCTGGTCGCCGAGCGTGCGGACGTCGTCATCATGACGCCCGACGAGACCCGCGCCGACGCCGTGACACGCGATCTCAAGGGCGGCCGCTACGACCTGATCATCTACGACAGCGTGCGGCCCGAGACGCCTCCCGAGGCCAATGCGCTCTATTTCGGCGTGTTCCCGCCCGGACCCGCCTACGAGAAGACAAAGGAGGTCCAGCAGCCGGTCGTGCTCGACTGGGACATCAGCCACCCGATGTTGCAATATATCCGCGACCTATCCCTCGTGTTCATCGCCAGGGCAAGGATTGTCGAGCTCCCCACCGGTGCCAGGAGCCTGATCGAGAGCAACGTGGGCCCGCTCGCCTTCGTCGCCCCGCGCGAGGGGTTCACGGACGCCGTCGTCACCTTCCCGTTGATCGACGGCAAGACGCCGAACACAACGTGGTTCCGCTACATCAGCTTCCCGCTGTTCATTCTCAACAGCATCCAGGCCCTGGGTAACGTCCGCGACGGCAGCGGCGACGACGTTGCTCAGCCCGGTCGGCCGGTCGTCCTGCACGCCGAGACGATCGACAAGCAGATCGTGGTCGACTCGGCCGACGAGACCGGCGTGAAGGTGGCGCGTTCCCCTCAGGGAACGTTCATCTACAACCACGCTGGGAAGA
>JAKAUH010001070.1 GCA_021818605.1 Planctomycetota bacterium | reverse complement strand
GGCTTCTTGAGCTCGGCCTCGATCGCGATGACCTTCGGGTCCTTCTTGACCTCCAGGCGCCGCATCAGCTCGCGGCGGTCGCGGGTGAGATCCTTGAAGTCCTTCGGGAAGCCGATACCCTTGCGATCGATCTCGTCGCCCGGCGGGATCGCGGCACGCGACACGCTCTGATGAGCCACGACGAACCCTTCCTCCTGGGCCGCGCGGATCTCGTTGTCGGTCTTGAAGTGCCGCTCCATCTTGGCCTTGAAGGCCAGCATCGACGCGGCCAGCTCGTTCGGGTCGATCTCCATGGCCTGCTTGCAGTACCCCTCGCACTCGACGAACTTGCCCTGGGCGTACAGGGCCATGGCCTTGTCCATGTACTCCTTGAGCTTGGCCTTCTTGACCCCGTCAGCCTCGAGGATTCGGAGCCGCTTCAGCTCGATCTCCTCGCGCTGCTTCTTGTCGGTCATCTTGACCAGGTAGATGGCCTTGTCCTTTTTGGCCAGCTCGACGGCGACCTCAAGGCGTCGCATCATCGGCCGGGTCAGCTCGGGCGGCAGGCCCGAGGTCTGGACCGCGTTCATCTCCTTCTGATAGATGGCGAGGGCCTTGTTGGGGTCGATGTCATGGTAGCGGCGAGCCTCGGCGATGCGAGTGCCGACCTCGACATTGAGCTTCTGCGCCGCGATGGTCTCAGCGTCCTGCACGGCGTCGACCGTCGAGGCGGTGCCGGGCTTGCCGCTCCTGGTCGAGAGCTTCTCGAGCAGGCCCTGCACCTTCGCGCGAAGGTTGGAGTCGAGCCTGTCGCCCGCGGCGGCGACCTCGGTCAGCAGGGTCCTGGCCCGCGAGTTGTCGCCCTTGCGAATGGCCATCAGGGCTTCTTCATAGAGGGCCAGCGCACCGCCCTGCTCGGCCAGTCCGATCTGGGCGATCAGCTCGTCGGCCTGGGCATCCACGCCGAGCTTCGCCGCCCTGGCACGGCCGGCGGCCTCGCGGGCAGCCGGGTAGTTCCCGCTGGCATACAGCGCCCGGGCCTCGGCCAGAAGCTGCTCGCCCGGGTTGCCGACCGGCGCGGGCGCCGGAGCCGGTGCAGGCTGCGAAGCCGGCTCGACCGCGAGGGCCGGAGCCGAAGCTTCGGCGGCCGCGGGCAGCGGAGCGGCCTCGGCCGCGGGCAGCGGAGCGGCCTCGGCCGCGGCCGGCTGGACCGGGGCCGCCGCGGGGGCAGGTGCCGGGTCGACCACGGGCTGTTCGGGGGAAGCGGCCTGCGCCGCGCCCGGGGTGGTCCCTTCGGCCGGCGGCGCCAGTGCAGGCCCGCCGTCCTCGGCAGTCGCGGCGATCTTCTGGACGGCCGGGTCAGAGGCCGGGGTCGGCTCGGCGGACGCCAGCGGCATGCCGCTCGGAGCGGGAGCAGGGGCGGACGCGGACTCGACCTGAGTCAGCGCCAGGCCATTCTCCCCAACGGCCGGAGCCGGAGCCGAACTGGGCGCCGGCGGGGCAGTCTGCGGCCGGCTGCCCGCACGCGCCATGGCGATGTCGTGCAGGACGTTCTCGGCCCGGTCCGACTTCAGATCGGGGTAGACGTCCATGGCCAGTGCCTCGCGGGCCTTGTGGTCGGCGTCATCGAGCCGGCCAGACTTCAACAGGTCCCGCGAGCTCTTCACCAGCTCGTTATACACGCCCACGCTCGACTGCTCGCGGGCCGGCAGTTTGCGCGCGACGTTCCGCCGGCGGAGGGCCCGCGCGGCCGCCGCGACCTTGTCCGGGTTATCCTCGAACAGGCCGTAATTCAGCCCCCACTGCTTGACCTCCATGGCCACCACCTCGGCCTGCTCGTACTGCTCGCTGTTGAGCAGTGCGCGGGCCTCGCTCAGCTTCATCTTGGCGGTCTTGTGATCGTGCGGCAGGCGGGGATCGGCCGTGAGCGCGGGCGTCGCGACGGTCGGCCGGGCCTTGACGATGGCCTGCTCCAACTTGTCCGGTGTGTCGTCGAACAGGCCCCAGCGGACCTCGAGCCCGCGCGCCTCCTCGACCTTCTGCATGGCCGCGTCATAATTGCCGCGCAGGAGCTGCTCGCGCCCCTCGTGCAGCAACCAGCGACCGCGCTGCTTGGCCTCGGCCGGCGACAGCGGCACCAGGTCCGCCGTGCTGGCGCCCGGCCCGACGGGCGGGGCCGCAGCGGCCACCGCACTCGGGCTCGGCCGGACGGGCGGTGCCGCCGCGGCCACCGATGGGGCTGCCGGAACCGGGCTCATCGCCGCGGCCGCCGGAGCCACCGCCGCGTCTCTCACCGGCAGGGCCGCCGGCGCCGCCGACGTCATCTGCTGGACCTTCGCCAGCTCCCGCAGGTACAGATCCAGCATCCGGCATTCGTCATCGCGAAGCTGGTCGCGGTACATGTCCGCCGCCTTCAGATACTTGGCGGCCAGGTCGAACTTCCTGTCGTTGAACAGGTCCGCTCCCGCTTTCAGGTACTTGATCGGTGGCGCTGGCGGGGCCTTGCGGGTCGCCGAGGATGCCGCTCCGGCCGCGTCATCGGGACCGGCGCCACTGGTGGCACCTCCCCATGCGCCAAGGATCAAGATGAGACTGACCGTTCCTAGCCTTCCCAACGCGACCTCCTTTCGCCGCCCGCGAAGACCGCCGTCGACGTCCCTGGCGACGGATCGAATCCTGTCTTCACGAGTGGGAGACATTTACCCCATGCATCGCGCAAGCCAGCCCGCCTCCACGGGCCGGCGGCTACACTCGCATCCTGAGTGCTCGGGCAGTTTCCGGGAACGGACGTGGCAACTCGCCCTGACCGGGGAAATGATGAGCGAGGATTTACTCCCCCGCACCCTTCCGGTCAAGGTGACTGTTCCGCGGAAGCCGACTTTGTCTCCACTATGATCGGCAACCCGCACCCCGTTATTCACCCTCATCACCCGATCAATCTGATTTTTCCGCACCACCCGGCCAAGCTGCATAATCGGCGCAACCAGAAGAATCGGCCTGACATGGCAGCAGATGGCAAGGTTGGACGCGACGGCCCGCACAGGTGCGCGGCGCGAGCCCCAGACGATGCATGCGGGTACTCGCCTCGCACCACGGGTTGAGAATCGAGAACGCCTCGCGGGAGTGAGGGTCGCCCTGGAGCCCGTGCTGGCCATGCCATCATCCGTGACCGACATCCCCACGCGGACCCTGGATCCTGGTCGAGGGGGTAGCCAGCACCGGTAGAATTGTGTGGTGATGAATCCGCATACCGTCCCCTGGTCGCTGTGGACCAGGGATTCCGAACCCTTCCCAGAAAAACACCAAGGAGGTCTCTCGTGGCAGAGAGCCGACATGGTTTTCATACCTTCCTGACCACTCCCTGGTGGAGCATCGGCCAGACGATGCCTGACGCGGTGGGCCTGCGCGTCAACGAGACCGCGACCCGCGCCCGCGCCGGCCTTCTCAACGTGCTGTCAGCCACGACGATCTTCCTGCTGATCGCCGCGCCGCAGGTCGACCCGGTGATCTACGTCGGTCCCTACGTCATCTTCGACATGTTCGTCGCCGCGGCCACGGGCCTGACGCCGCTCTGTCCCACGGGCGTCCTGGGCACTCTGCTCACGTTGCGCATCCGCCCGGTCTGGAAGCCCGCCACACCGAAACGATTCGCCTGGATTCTCGGCGGGTCGCTCGGCGTGGTCTGCCTGACCATGCGGCTGTTCCACGTCCCGAATCCCTGGATCATCAGCGTCGTCGCGATCTGCTTCGCCCTCACCTGGCTCGAAGCCGTCCTGGGATTCTGCGTCGGCTGCTGGATGTTCTCGCTGCTCTTCGAGTGCGAGGTCTGCGAGGTCCCCTACCGCCGGTTCAGCACGGCCGCCCAGAGCCGCATGATCCTCGACATCCCGCAAGGCGCTCGATCCTGATCGATCGGAATGAGATATCCGCGCCGGCAGGCGCCGCGGCCGACGATCACCCTGGCGCGGCGTGCTCGGCCACTTGCCTTGCGAGCGACCGAAACCATCCGTCGTAGCGCGATATGAGCGAGTCAACGTGGGAAGCTTGACCGCGGAGACGGCCAGATCGACCGTTAAACAAGGAGAGGCGAGATCACTGGCTCCAGGAACAGCAGGAACCATCCCAGCCCGATCGCAAGACCGAGCATCTCGACCCAATCCTTACAGGAGCCGCGGCATCCGCCGAGCACCAGAATCAACCAGACAGCCAGAATCGCGGGTCCGACGGCTCCGGAAACGTCCTTCATGACCTGCCAGACGTCGTGTCCTTCATTCTCAAGTGGAAACGATCGAACATGACAGATGAGACACACCGCCAGGGTGAGTCCTCCCTGGACTGCCAGCACGGCCAGGGTAACGAAGCAAGCGCTGATACCCGGGCACCGTATCAGTTCCCGGAATGCCGGACGGGGACGCCGAAACCAGACGGCCAGAACCGCCGCGCTCCACACGACCAGGAGATAGCTTAGAACGCGGAAGAGAGTGACCGCGTTCAACCAGATGTAGAACCCGGACGACCATGGGTGGAAAAGAGCCCGCGCGAATATTACGCCGGCAGAAAAGTCGGTCAGGCTCTCAGCCTGACACGTCTTCACTGTCAGGCTGCGAGACTGGCCGACTTGAGGATCTTCCTTGCCGGGGTGATAGCTTCCGCTCGGAGAGTTCCCTGGCGGTGACTCTGGAGCCTTCTGGGCGCCAGGCGTGGGAACCACCGCGTCGCCGAAAAGGCGCGCGAAGGCGGAATCCTCCTCGTCATAATCCGGAATATGTGCTCGCTGGCTCCGGCTTTCCGTCGAATGCCCTGAGGTCGCGGTAACGGTCGGAATCGGAACCAATCGCGGCTGGAGAGGCTGCCAGTTCGCGATGAACCACCCGAGCGCAATCGCCGTCGAACACACGAAGATCATCCCATCGAGGACGTGGAACTTTCTCCTCGCGTCGGGGCCCATCGGACCGCTCCCTTTTTCTCGCCCTCTACTTGATCTCACGCTCCGTCCCGGCCGCCGGGTCGATGACCCGGATCGACGGCTTGCCATCGCGGTCGACCTTGATAACCAGCCGCTCCTTCGCGTTGCCGTCATGGAACGCGAAGGCAGCCGATCCGTCGGCGAGAACGCGCCACGACGATCTGAGGACGTTCTTCCCCGCCATCAGCGAGATCGATGGCAAGCCATTCGACAACCCAAGCGCGACGCGCGGATCTCCTCGCTCGTCCAGCACCTGGATCGAGGGCTCGGCGTTCTGAGACAGAGCGATCGAAACTCGCCCCTTCCCTTTCCGGCCCACCGTGACGTCCGGGCCGGAGTCCTTACGAACGCCGAGGTGAACCGCCGGCTCGCCGCTGTCATCCAGCAGGACGAGCTGCGGGTTCCCGCCCTCGGGGTCGATCGAGAACCCCATTTTCCTCTTGTTGTTGTTGTCGTACAGCGAAATCGAGGGCAATCCATCATCGCCGATGCCGAGGGATAGCCGCGCCTTGCCGTCCTTGCCAAAGAATGACAGATAGGCCTCGCCCCTGGCCCCCTTGAAGAGAGCGGCTCGCAGGACATCATCGGGTCCCCGGAGTTCAAACCGTTCCGCCTCCATTTGCTCGGCCCTGAGAATCTCCTGCTCCTTCTGTGCGGCACCGGCCAGGTGACCGATGGCGAAGATCCCGCCGAGCAGCAAGCTCGTCCAGACGTACCGCCGCCATCGGCCCGCGGATGCGGGACGGGCAGATTCGGCCGTGCGGGAAACCACGTCCTGGTCCATCTCGCCATGATTCGACGTTGCAGAATGGGTATGTCGCATGATGCTCGCCTGATCGTTATTCATTATGGACGGGTTTGATCGCACGCGGAAGGTCCGGTGAGCGTGGTCCAGTATCCGGGTTCAATGAAGGGTGCGGCTCGTCCCGGCCTTCTGGTCTTGCAGCCGAATGAACGGCCGGTCCATCGCATCCAGGCCGACCTTGACGGCCTGGGAGGACTTGCCGTGGGGCAGGGACAACTCGGGACCAGCGGCGCCACTCATTCGGAGTTGGCCCTTCATGCCGTCGTTTTCCCCAAGGACGGAGAGAGTGGACAGCGAGTCGGAAGCATCGACCGCCAGGTGGACTTCTTCCGTCCCGGCCTTGATGAAAAGGATGACGGGGAAGGGGATAATCGGACCTGCACCGGCCACAATGATGGAGGCCATCGACTCTCTTCCCATCTTGAGACTCGGTGCGCCAGCCGCCGTGGAAAGCATCAAATTCATCGGGGTATTGAGATCCCCTACCTTGATCGACGGCGACCCGGATTCGTCGACCTTAAAGCTAGACCCCCTGCCCAACAGGCCCTCCTTCCGGTAGTAAGCGATGTCCTGTACACCCTCCCGGTCGGATCCGAGCGCGAGGGACCATCCGCGCGAGCTCTGGAACATCAGGGCCGCGTTGCCGTCCTCCGGCACGAACAGAAAGGCTGTGCCGTGTTTCTTGAGACCGGCCAAGTAAAGCGATCTAGCCACGATGGTCTTCGCCTTGATGACGTCACGAGCGTCCTCGGCACTGTGGCCGCGTCCGACCAGGGCGACGACGATCGCGGCCGCGACGCCGGCGAGCAGGACATCATCAAGGCGGAACGCGACGCCTCGGCACCTGGGGTATCCCATGGAATTCGCCTCAAACTTCGTAACGTGGAGAAGAGACAGGAGGGCCGACCAATGCCCACCGGCCCGTGCAGATACCCGCCGGCGCTCCCGCCAATTCGCTTCCGATCGCGGGTCACAGACAGAGGGGTGTAACAATTGCCGAACTGTCATCTCGCACGTCGGTTGATGCGTTGTCAAGCAAAAACCTCGCCCCCACGCACTTTTCGATGGCGTCACGGCCGACAGTTCGAGCGCCGAATGCCTGCGTGAAGAGTAGTAACGGCAAAAGGGGACAGGTTCCCGGTCCCGTCGACCTCAGACGATGTGAAAGAATCGTCGAAAAGGGACGGAGAGCAGAGAGCAGAAAGCAGAGAGCGAAGCAGCATAACAGCACACAAATCCTTCAATTGCAGTTATTCGCTCTTTTCTATCTGTTCTTCGGAATCGATTTCTTCACAAGCTCTCAGACGCCACCCCGACGATTCCAGGCCGGGTGCCTGTCCACTTATGCCGCCCTTATGCCGTGCCCTTATACCGTGGGAGGCATCGTCGCCTTCACCACCCCGATCGCCGCCTGCCGTGTCATCGTCCGGTCTCGTCACCGCCGAAAGCCCCACCAGGTGATCGAGCCATCCCTCGGTGACCACGGCATCATTCTTGAGCAGCATCAGAAACACCCCGCGCGCCGCCCGAAGGCCCTGGTTGACCGCCGCCGGAAACCCGCGGTTCTCCTCATTGCGGATCACGGTCACCGAAACCAGAACCGACCCCCGCCCGCACGCCGGCACGCCAGCCAGGAACTCGGCCGTCCCGTCGATCGAACCATTGTCGACGACGATCAGCTCCCAGGGCTGCCGCGTGTGCCGAAACAAGGCTCCCCCTCACAACCGGGTGAACGCGACCTGGTTCCAGCACGGCACGATGATCGACGTCAGCCCCCGCTGAAACGATCCGAAGCAAAAGAGGGAAAAGGGACACGCCTTACTATTGGTGAAACCACAATAAAAGACTATTTATACAGCTGCATTCATGCGACCGCTCCTCTCTCTGTTATCGTGTCATCCTGCCGGCCGCGACCCCGCGTGGCGTGGTGTGGTGTGGTGTGGTGTGGTCGGGCCGGGAGGATCCGTCGAGAGGAATCGGTGTGTGGGGCTGCGGTCCGGTCCGACCCGGGGGGCTGACGCCTCCCGGCTACGTCCGATCGCCCCCTGACGGGGCTCGGAGCCTTGCCGGGACAGACTCATCGCTAGCCCAGCCCCTCCGTGGGCTACCCATCTCCAATGCGCTCGGGACAGACCTCTTTTGCTGACCCTGGCTCTCGACTTCATGCGCGCAGCCGATGACTCGATGATCTGGCTGGCCGTGAGTGGCCTCTTGTGATAAAACGTACACACGAGGCGGGATGGCACCGGATTGTCAGCGAACCCGGGAGATGAGCCGATGGCCGACCTGAACGACGGTGAATCGGTCGAGATGAAGGGCTCGGGAGCGAAGCCCTATGTTCTCAAGAACGTCGGCGGGGTCTATTCCTGCTCCTGCCCGGCGTGGCGCAATCAGTCGGTCGCCATCGAGCGCCGGACCTGCAAGCACCTGCGGAAACTCCGCGGTGATGCCACGGAGGAGGCGCGCATCGGGGCGGATCTGCCGGCCAGCACGGGATCCGTCGTCAAGGAGGCCGAGGGCGACGCGAAGACGGGGCCGCCGTTGCTCCTGGCCGAGCGCTGGGATAATGCGCAGGACCTTGCCGGCTGGTGGCTCAGCGAGAAGCTCGACGGCGTCCGCGCGTACTGGGACGGCCACTCACTCATCTCCCGGCTCGGCAACCGCTTCCACGCGCCCGACTGGTTCCTCGAGGGCCTGCCCGAGATTCCTCTCGATGGCGAGCTGTGGATCGGCCGCAAGGCGTTCCAGCGCACGGTTGGGATCGTCCGCCGCCAGGACAAAACCGAGCTGTGGAAGCAGGTCCGCTACGTCGCGTTCGATGCCCCGGGCGTCGATGGGCCGTTCGAGGAGCGGCTGGCGGCCGTCCGGGTGCATGTCGAGCGGGCCGGACCGCCGTACCTGTCCGCCCACGGCCACGACGTCTGCGCCGGGCTGGACCACCTGCGCGCCGAGCTGGCGCGGGTAGAGGCCCTCGGCGGCGAAGGATTGATGCTCCGCCAGCCGCGTTCGCGCTACGAGGTCGGCCGGTCGCTGACGCTGCTGAAGGTCAAGAGCTTCCGCGACGCCGAGGCGCGGGTGCTGGAGCACCAACCGGGGGCCGGGCGACACAAGGGACGGCTCGGCGCCCTGCTGGTCGAGCTGGCCGACGGAACGCGGTTCTCGGTGGGAACGGGGTTCTCCGACGCGGAGCGCGAGTCGCCGCCGCCGGTCGGCGCGGTGGTCTCGTTCCGCTACCAGGAACTTTCCGAGGCCGGCGTGCCGCGATTCCCGTCGTATGTCGGCGTCCGGGGCCGATGCCGCCTGGACGGCTCGGACATCGCCGACGCCCCAGGCGCCCGCGGCCCCCGCCAAGAAACGATCCGAAAACCGCTGTAGTGCTCATGTGATGCTTCAGGTTGCGTCGACCGTCCCGAGCCGGCGCAGGCGGCGATACCAGAGGAGACCGCACGCCAGTTGGATCAGTCCGAGGTAGTTCTCGTCTTTCTTCTCGTACCGCACCAGGATACCCCGGCACTTGGACAGCCATGCGAACGTCCGCTCTACCACCCAGCGACGCGGCTTGTGCCCCTTCGACCGGTCACAGGCCTTCGCCTCTTCACCGATCCGGCGGATCTGGGGGACGTATCCGCCGGCGGCCGCCGCTTCACGTCCCTTGGGGTTGTCGTAGCCCTTGTCCAGGCACAGGTTCTGCTCCACCTCCGCTGGGTCCGGTCGCTCGACGACGATTGCTTCGATCGCGGCCCCAAGGAGTTGCTGATCGACGGTGTTCGCTCCGGCGATCACCACGCCCAGCGGCCCGCCGGCGCCATCGGCCGCCAGGCTCTTTTTGGTCCCTGA
>JAKAUH010000874.1 GCA_021818605.1 Planctomycetota bacterium | reverse complement strand
AGCTGGTGCGCCGGCTGGATGATGCACGCCCCGCGGTGCTCGCCCGGTCCATGCGGACGCTCGTGGCGCGCGGCGAATCGGCCCTCGATCCGCTGACGGCCCGTCTGAGCGATGCCCAGGCGGCCGGTCCGAGAGGCGCGGCCGGGCGACGGGATGTCGTCTGGACGGCCTGCCGGATCGATCATCCCCGCGCCCGGGCGATCGTCCGCCGGGCGCTGCGCGATCCCGATCCGGACGTCCGCCAGGCCGCGGCCCACGCCGCCGGTCTGTGGCGCGACCGCGAGGCAACAGGCGACCTGATCGCCCTGCTCGAGTCCGGCCCGCCGTCGGCCGCGCGCGCCTCGGCCGAGGCGCTGGGGCGCCTCGGTGATCGCTCGGCGGTCCCCGCGCTGCTGTCGGCCGCGGCGAAGGCGTCCGACCGCGTCATGCAGCACTCGATCACCTATGCCCTGATCGAGATCGACGACCCGGCGGACACCCGGCGCGGGCTCGACGCACCCTCCGCGTCCACCCGCCGCGCGGCGATGATCGCGCTGGACCAGATGGAAGGCGGCGGGCTCGACGCCCAGCTCACCGCGGCCCGGATGGCTGACCCCGACCCCGGGCTCAAGGAGGCCGCGTCGTGGATCGTCGGCCGGCATCCCGAGTGGGCTGGCGAGCTGGCGGACGTCCTCGGGCATCGCCTGGCACGCGCCGACCTGCCGGCCGCCGACCGCGCTGAGCTCGAGCGCCAGCTCGGCCGGTTCGCCGCCGCGGCGCCGATCCAGGGGCTGCTCGCCCGCCGGCTGCTCGATCCCTCGGCGACGCCCGCCGAGCGACAGAGCTGCCTGGCGGCCATCGGCCGATCGGGCGTGAAGCCGGGCACCGTGCCGCGCGAGTGGATCGCAGCCCTGACCGCCGCGCTCGGCCCGGCGGGCGCTGCCCACCGCGATCCGCACGACTCGATGGTCCCGGCCATCGTCGCCGCCGCCCGCGCGCTGCCGATCACCCCCGGAAGCGACGAGGCCCGCGCGCTGTCCGCTCGGCTGCTGGCGATCGGCGACGACGGCGGCAACCCGGCTCCGCTGCGCCTCCAGACCCTCGCCGCCGTGCCGGGCGGGCTCGACCACCCCGGGCGGCGGACCTTCGGCTTCCTCGTCGAGCAGGTTGGGCCCGAGCACCCGGTGGCGGACCGCACCACTGCGGCGGACGTCCTGGCTCGAGCCAGGCTATCGCCGGCGCAGCTCGATCGGCTCGCCGGTACTCTCGCGTCCGCCGGGCCGGTCGAAGTCGACCGGTTACTCGCCGCGTTCGAGCAGACGAGCGGCGAGGCGCTCGGACTCAAGCTGGTCGACGCCCTCGCCAGCTCTCGGGCGCTGGGCGGCCTGCGGATCGACGCGCTCAAGGCTCACCTGGCGAAGTATCCGGCCTCGGTCCGCACGCGCGCCGAGGAGCGGCTGTATTCACGCCTCAACGCCGACGCGGCCCGGCAGAAGGCCCGGCTCGAGCAGTTGCTGCCGACCCTGGCCGCCGGCGACATCCGCCGCGGACAGCTCGTGTTCCACTCCGACAAGGCGGCGTGCTATTCATGTCACGCCATCGGCTACCGCGGCGGCAACGTCGGTCCGGACCTCACCCGGATCGGCTCGGTCCGCTCGGAGCGCGACCTGCTCGAGTCGATCCTCTTCCCCAGCGCCAGCCTGGTGCGCAGCTTCGAGCCGGTGGCCATCGCGACCGCCGACGGCAAGGTTTACAACGGCCTGATCCGCGGCGAGGACGCCGACGAGCTGATCCTGGCCACCGGCCCCAACCAGCTCGCGCGGATCGCCCGCCGCGAGATCGAGGCGATGCGGCCCAGCACGGTCTCCGTCATGCCGGCCGGCCTCGAGCAGCAGTTGACGACCCAGCAGCTCGCCGACCTGATCGCCTTTCTGAAAGCCTGCCGCTGAACCGGCCTGCTCCCTTTGCGGACGCCGGTCGCCCGCGAATCGCCGCACGCACGCCTTCTCTTCCCGCGCACGATCCTTCGCGTCTGGCGGAATCCGGGCGCCCACGGGCGCCCCGTCCGTCGGGCGCCTGCGCGCCCGGCATGGCCCGTCGCGGCGCCTTTCCAACGAATATCTTCACCATCTTGATACGAAACCGCCCAGTCCTCCGCTCCGAACGACTGCACGCATCCGGATTCTTCCGTCGTATGCGGGTTTTCGTCGAAATACGTCGCTGCGCGGCACCCGGGTTGCACAACCAAGCCGACTCAAGGGTGGCCAGGGATGACGAGGTCCGGATGGTGGCGTCCGGCTCGATGGCCGCTTTCGCACGATTCCAAGAAGGAACGACGAAACCCACGACCGCGAATGGAGACAACTACATGCGCATTCGATTGTTGATGACCGGGGTCATGGCCCTGGGGATCGCCGGACTGGGCGCCGGCAAGGCGATGGCCCAGCAACACCAGGCCGGCGACCTGCCGGGCCCGATCGACAGTATCGGCGACATCCAGGACACGGCCAAAATGCTCTTCAAGATGGCCGACACGAACAATGACGGCCAGATCTCGCAGAAGGAAGCGATCGACACCGGCAACCTGCTGGTCGGCGGCTTCTTCTTCCGCGCCGACACCAACGGCGACGGCGTCCTCGAGCCGCAGGAGGCCCAGGCCGCTCGCGAGCAACTGTTCCAGCAGCAGCCGCTGCTGCGCTATGTCTTCGAGAAGGGCAAGCCGCAGAACGCCGGAACGGCCCCGGCCAACGCGCCGGCCGGCGACCCGGCCACCACAGCTCGCAACATCGCCAACAACCCGGTGCAGGCGATCGGCAACCTGCTCGACACCAACAAGAATCGTAAGATCGAGGCCCCCGAACTGCGCCAGGCCGTCCAGCAGAGCGTCGGGATGCTGTTCCAGGTCGCCGATGCCAACCAGGACGGGCAGCTCAGCCCGGCCGAGCTGAACCGGGCCGTCGGCGAGACGGCGAAGATGGCCGTGCAGATCGGCTTCCAGACCGTCGACACCGACCGCAACGGCGCCATCAGCCTGACGGAGTTCGACAAGGCCCTCACCGAGCCGGCGCACGCCGCGTTCCGCATCCTCGACGGCAACAACGACAACCAGCTCTCGCTCGAGGAGCTCCAGCGGGCCCAGCAGATCATCGTCAACCAGATCCGCCGCCTGCAGGTCCCCGAGCCGAGCAACTCGCTGCGGAACCAGTTCCAGAACGGCACGACCACGAACACGACGATCGGCCAGCCCGGCGCAGTCCCGGCGGCCGTCCCCGCGACCACCACGGTGCAGCCCTGACGACGGCTCCGCTCATCCGGAGTGCCCGTCCTGTCGCACGCCTGAATGATGTGCCGACATGACATCCGCGCGATACCCGGCCCGCCTCGCCCTCACGGAACGCCGCTCGACGCCCCTCGCATCGAGCGGCCCACTCCGCGGGCGATTGGCGGGCCGATCGCTTTTGCCCTTCCTCCCGGCCGATCTCCGCACGCCAACAGTCTCCGCCTGGCTGGTCGGCATCGATCTCAAATACGTCGCGAATTCGTCTCGTCGGTCAGGCTCTCCGCCTGAATCCGAAGCCTTCTGTGAGGCGAAAAGCCCGACCTGCGAATACTCGGATAGACCCTGCGCAACAAAAGACCCGGCCCGGATTGACCGGGCCGGGTACACATGACATCAACTTCATCGAAAAGACGATTCGCTCGACTCACCGTCGCCACGACGAGGGGACGAGCGATGCGATTGATTCGCCGGCGTGCTTGAATGATTCACCGGCGTGCCTGAACGACTGCGGCACCGACGAGGCCAGGTGCTTCCGCGCGCGGTGGAACCGATCGGGAAGATCCTGGATCGCCTCGGGGGCGTGCCGCTCGAACCAGCTCTCCTCGTCGTCGCGCGACAGGAGCAGCGTCACGAGCAGCCCGAGCCCGAATCCCAGCCCGAAGCCCGTCATGATCGACGCATACGGGCGCTCGGCCATGACGCGACGGGCTCCTTCCATCGACCATTCATCTTCCCAGTCGTCCCCCATTTCGCCCTCACGGCGGGCGCCGGGCTCCTCGGCATAGCCGATGCCGGGGTGATCGCCGTAGGGAGAATGGACGCGGCGGGAGTGATTCCTCCTGGACATGGTGATGACTCCTTTGCCCTGCGGCAAGAGGGTTGCAACGCGATGGAAATCCCTCCGACCCACGACTGATGGTGCAAAGCCGATGCCGGCCTCGGGGACGTCGACGGCTCGCGACGGGCATGGAGTTTGCGGCCGTTTTCACGCCATGCCCGACCGAACGATGCGGTGCGGTGCGACGATTTCCGCCCGTCGACCCCCGAGCGGCACGATCTCCCAATCTCGCGGTCCTTGAACACACGAGGAGCCAACATGACAACGTTCTCATCGGCACCGCCGCGGCAGGCCCACCCGACGGCCCGCGCGGCCGTCGAGGCGGACCAGGGCCGGCCCATCCATCGCCAGAACGTGGGCGAGCTGGAGCGGTGGATCTCCGGCGCCGCGGGCGCGGCGCTGGTTCTTCACGGCCTGAGGCAGCGGTCGCTCGCCAGCCTGGCGCTGGCCGCCGTCGGCGGCGGCCTGATCCAGCGCGGCGCCACCGGACATTGCCAGCTCTATCATCGGCTGGGCGTCAGCACGGCCGATGCCCGACGCCCCGCGCTCAAGCACGGCGACGTCCACCGCGGCATCCTCATCAAGCGCAGCGTCACGGTATCGCGTCCCATCGAGGAGGTCTTCGCGTTCTGGCGCCACCTCGAGAACCTGCCGCGGTTCATGCTCCACCTTCAGAGCGTCTCCTCGACCGGGCCAGACCGCTCGCACTGGGTCGTCCGGGGCCCGATGGGCTCGACCATCGAGTGGGACGCCGAGATCATCAACGAGAAGCCCAACGAGCTCATCGCCTGGCGCTCGGTCGAGGGCTCGGAGGTCGACCACGCCGGCACCGTCCGCTTCAGCAGGGCCCCCGGCGACCGCGGCACCGAGGTCCACGTCGAGCTCAACTACGAACCTCCCGGCGGCCAGTTCGGCCGCGCGATCGCCTGGCTCTTCGGCGAGGAGCCCCGCATCCAGATGGAGGACGACCTCAGTCGCTTCAAACAGGTCATGGAGACCGGCGAGATCGCCAGCGTCGACGGCCAGCCCAGGGGCCATTGAATCCGGCCGAACCGGTGCCCATCAACCAGCGGCCGGCATCCCGCACTCAGGACCAATCTCCCTCACTCATCAGGAGTTCCCCACATGAAAGCCCTCTGCTGGCTGGGCAAGAACCGCCTCGCGGTCGAGGATGTGCCTGACCCGAAGATCATCAACCCGCGCGACGCCGTGCTGAAGATCACCCGCACGGCCATCTGCGGCTCCGATCTCCACCTGCTCGACGGCTTCATCCCGCAGATGGAGCGCGGCGACATCCTCGGCCACGAGTTCATGGGCGAGGTAATGGAAGTGGGCCCCGAGGTGAAGAACCTCAAGCCGGGCGACCGGGTCGTCGTGCCGTTCACGATCAGTTGCGGCAACTGCTTCTTCTGCAACAAGCAGCTCTGGTCGCTATGCGACAACAGCAACCCCGACGCTCGGACCTGCGAGACGATGTACGGCTACACCGGCGCGGGGCTGTTTGGCTATTCGCACATCTACGGCGGCTATGCCGGCGGCCAGGCGCAGTATGCGCGCGTGCCGTTCGCCGACGTCGGGCCGCTCAAGGTCCCCGAGAGCCTCAAGGACGAGCAGGTGCTGTTCCTCTCCGACATCCTGCCGACGGCCTACATGGCCGCCGAGAACTGCAACATCGAGCGCGGCGACACCGTGGCCGTCTTCGGTTGCGGGCCGGTCGGCCTGCTCGCGATCGTCTCAGCCTACGCCCTGGGCGCCGAGCGAGTCATCGCGATCGACCGCATCCCTGAGCGGCTCCGCATGGCCCAGTCCCGCGCGAAGGCCGACGTGCTCAACTACGAGCAGGTCGATCTGATGGAGGCCATCAAGGAGATGACCGGCGGCCGCGGGCCGGATTCGTGCATCGACGCCGTCGGCCTCGAGGCCCACGGCACGACCCTCGACGCCTGGTACGACCTGGCCAGGACCACGCTGATGATGGAGACCGACCGCTCGCACGCCCTGCGCCGCGCCATTCAGGTCTGCCGCAAGGGGGGCACGGTCTCGATCCCCGGCGTCTACGGCGGGCTGCTCGACAAGTTCCCGATGGGCCTGGCCTTCGCCAAGGGACTCACGCTCAGGATGGGCCAGACCCACATGCAGCGCTACATGAAACCCCTGCTCGAACGGATCGAGAAGGGCGAGATCGACCCGACCTTCATCATCACGCACCGCCTGCCCCTCGACGCCGCACCCGAGGCCTACAAGACCTTCCGCGACAAGCAGGACGATTGCGTCAAGGTCGTGCTGGATCCCTGGGCTTCCTAGTCATTGGTCAGTGGTCAGTGGTCGGTGGTCAGTGGTCAGTGTGGTCAGTGGTCAGTGGTCAGTGAAGAGAGCACCCACACGGCGCGGCGGTAGCCGGGCGAACTCCCTCGCCGTCCAGACGGGCAGCGATCTATCTCCCACCATCCTCACTGACCACTGACCACTGACCACTGCTAAACAATCAACCCCCGCACCACCTTGCCGGCCACGTCGGTGAGGCGGTAATACCGGCCCTGGTGCCTGAAGTTGAGCCGTTCGTGATCCACGCCCAGCAAATGCAGGATCGTGGCGTGGAAGTCGTGGACGTGCACGCCATCCGTCGCGACGCTGTAGCCGAAGGGATCGGTGGAGCCATAAGTGATGCCCGCCTTGATGCCGCCGCCGGCCGCCCAGGCAGTGAAACACCGCGGGTGGTGATCGCGGCCGTAGTCGGTCGCCGTGAGCTTCCCCTGGCTATAATTGGTGCGGCCGAACTCGCCGCCCCAGAGGACCAGCGTGTCGTCCAGCATCCCGCGCTGTTTCAGGTCGGTGATCAGCGCCGCGCATCCGCGATCGGTCTCGCGGCAGAGCTGGCGGATGCCGGCGGGCAGGCCGCCGTGGTGGTCCCATCCGGGGTGATAGAGCTGGATGAAGCGGACGTCGCGCTCGGCCAGCCGCCGGGCCAGCAGGCAGTTCGCGGCAAATGTCCCCGGCTGCCGGGCGTCGGGGCCATACAGGTCGAAGATATGATCGGGCTCGTCGGCGACGCGCGTGGTCTCGGGCACGGAGGTCTGCATCCGATAGGCCATCTCATATTGCGCGATCCGCGCCTGGATCGACGGGTCCAGCGACCTGTCGTATTCCTCCTGGTGCAGCTCGCGCAGGCGATCGAGCATCTTCCGCCGCGCGACGGATGAGACCCCCGGCGGGTTGTCGAGGAACAGCACCGGATCGGCCCCCGCGCGGAACTCGACGCCCTGGTGGACTGAGGGCAGGAACCCGTTGCCCCACAGACGCGAGTACAGCGGCTGATCGGGCCGCTTGCGGCTGATCAGCACGCAGAACGTCGGCAGGTTGTGATTGAGCGAGCCCAGCCCGTAGCTCAGCCAGGCCCCCATCGACGGCCGCCCGGCGATCGTCGAACCCGTCTGGAAGAACGTGATCGCCGGGTCGTGGTTGATCGCCTCGGTGTACAGCGAGTTCACGATGCAAAGGTCATCCACGACGCGCGCCGTGTGCGGCAACAGATCGCTGACCCAGGCGCCCGACTGTCCGTGCCGGGCGAAGCCGAAGATCGAGCCGGCCATCGGCAGCGTGGCCTGGTTGGCCGACATCGACGTCAGCCGCTGGCCCATGCGGACGGATTCGGGCAGGTCCTGCCCGTTCATCCGGTTGAGCATCGGCTTGTAGTCGAACAGGTCGAGCTGCGACGGCCCACCGCTCATGAACAGGGAGATGACCCGTTTGGCCCTCGGCGGAACGTGATACGCACGCATCGTGCCTCCGGCATGCGGGTCGATCGCGAGCGATCCGGCCGACGTATCCGGGCCGGCCATCGCTCGCGCCGACTCTCCCAGCAGCGATGCCAGCGCCACGCCGCCCAGCCCCAGGCTGGCGCGCGAGAAGAAATGACGGCGGTTGAGCCGCAGCCCGGGATGATCGAGCAGGCGGGAGCGATCGTTCAGGTTCATGACGCGACGTCCGGAGGGAAACGAGCGGGGCGGGACTTTCCCGTTTATTGTACCGCCAACCTCCGACGCGGGACACCGCAGACTCGCGCCCCACGCCCAGCGAGGCGCTCGATCGGTCATTGGCGGCCGGAGCGCCGGCGCCCTAGAATGGACGGGTCGCGAGACCATCGCCGGAGCGGGCAGAAGGAGAACGAACGTGCCGACGCTCAAGGAATTCCTCGCCGCGGAGGCCGAAAAGCTTCGCGGAGAACAGGGAGAGGCGTTGAACAAGCGCGCCGAGTGGATCGCTTCGATCGAGCGACTGCTCGCGCAGATAAAGGACTGGCTGGAGCAGGCGGATGCGGAACGCATCCTCGTGATCGATGAGTCACCGATCCGGATCAGCGAGCAGGGGCTGGGAACGTACGAGATACCGGCCCTCACCATCGGGCTGGGAACGCGCGAGGTGCGCATCAAGCCGATCGCGCGTTACGTCTCGGCGCCCCTGCGAGTCACCTCGCTGTTGCAGGTGCCCAGGGCCCATGGGCGCGTCGACATGACGAACGGCCTAGATTGCTATCACATCTTCCGCGTCGAGAAGGAGACCGCGGATCGCTGGAAGATCGTCGAGCAGAACGGCCCGATGGCCGACTCATTCAATCGAGCCTCGTTCGAATCAGCCCTGAAGAGCCTCCTCGAATGATGACCTTTGATGAGGCAAGGGATTGGTACATCAAGACCAGGAAGCAGTTGGAGCTACTGGGTCGCGTTGGCCGAAGGCACTGGGACCACTTGCCCTGGGACGGCGAACTGGGAAGAGACGAGAAGCTGAAGAGGATCGAGGCCGACGATATCGTGGCCGATACCGGATTCAGCCTGGGCCATCTCGATGATTTCGCCGTGCTGATCCTGTTCTCAGCCTTCGAATCGAGTCTTCGGGATCGCGCCCGCACGGATATCCAGACGGATTGCGAGCGTCTGGTGAATCCACTGGCGACCCGGATACTGGATGAGGCCGCCCGCGACCTCGAACAGAGTAGCGTCTTTCGCGTCCTCGAGCTGTACAAGAGCCAGGACGCCGACCTCGTCGAGGAAGTCAACCAGGTTCGCCGGTATCGCAACTGGGTGGCTCATGGAAGGCGAGGACAAAGTCCCTCGGAGGTGGATCCGGAATCCGCCTATGGCCGCCTGCGCCGGTTTCTCGCGCGGTTTGTCCCGCCCGCGCCCGAAGACCAGGTATGACCGCAGCCAGCCTCTTCCTTGCCGGACGTCGCGGCCTGTGATAACGTCGGGGCCCGTCCGGGACCGGCGACGGTCCGGCCGGAATTAACCCTCGAGATTCGGAGTCCTGCGATGCGCGTCCCCCGTCCTGGCGCCAGGCCCTCGGCTAGCTGGCTGGTCTCCCTCGCCCTCTTGCCGATCCTGGCCGCTCCCGGATCCGCCTGGGCCCAGGCCCCGGCAACAGCCCCGGCCAGTGGCTTCGGCACGTACTGGGTCTACGTCGGCACGTATTCCGGCGGCGCTCGCAACCGCGGAATCTTCCTGATGGACCTCGACGCCCGCACGGG
>JAKAUH010000263.1 GCA_021818605.1 Planctomycetota bacterium | reverse complement strand
GCCACTTCCCGATCCTTGTTCATCCTGTCACGAGTAAATAGGTCCTCGGAGTGTGCCGGAACCGCACACGACCTTGCGAAGGTCGGAGACCAGGTTCAATTCCTGGCGAGGGCATGTTCAGAGGGCTCTGACGAAATGGGGACAGGCACCTTGCCGACTCGGAGCCAGTCCCCATTTCGTCCGGGCTTACCGGTTTCTCGATCGCATCCGAAATCCCGACGCTGGAGCCAGACGGTCAGGCCGCCGGTTGCAACCCGGCTGAAGTGGGTTCGACTCCCACCGGCGTCTTTCCCCTGTCTTTCCTCGCCGAGACCAATGCCCCTTCGGGCCGGACGATGCCGAAGCCGGTGTCAGCGATTCTCAGACCCTGGCCCGATACCTCCGGAGTTCCGGCGGAAGCGGCCTGTCGCCAGTTCGAGGAGGGAGCTCCGCGGAGACACCAACCGCCGCCCGATGAGATCGTCGCCACGAGTAACTCCGAGGTTTCTCGGAGACACAAAAAAAATGTCCCGATGGCTTGATCTGGTGACCTCGGGTTGATCATACTCTGCACTGGTGGGCCCCATGACGTGAGCCATCGACGGAATGGTGAAGCCCGGCATGCAGCCCATCGCGAGTCGTTCACGTTCATCGGCCGGTGCGGCCCGGCGCTCGGCAGCCAAGCAGGACTGGAGCCTGTCCTGATCGGCTCCCTGGCCGATTCCGGCCTGATGGTCAGACAGATCCTGGAACCAGATCCGTCCGGAACTCATCCGTGCGATGGAGGCGATCATGCCGACGCAGAACGTCCGGCAAGCGGACCTGGCCCGGCGCGTCCGCGAGATCCGCGAAGAATTGTTCGGCGATGGTGGAGTACCGCTCCTGACCGAGGCGCTGGACCTGCCTGCGCGCACCTGGAGCAACTACGAGGCCGGAGTGACCATTCCCGCCGCGGTGATCCTCCGCTTCATCGAGGTCTGTGGGGTGAGCCCTCACTGGCTGCTGACCGGCGAGGGCCAGCCGTTCGTGGAGCGAGGCCGCCCCGGCATCCCGGCGCGATTCTTCGCGGCCCCGCGAGATCAGGACCACGGTTGAGGCTGTCATGACCATCACGGGACGTACCAGAGGGACCAGGATGGTCGGCACGGGCGATTCTGGCCAGGGGCGAAGGAGCCGACGACATGAAAATGATCAATGACCTCCTGAGCATGTCGGGACGGGACGGCGACTCCATCGACGACCATTTTCGAATGACGCCCGACCCGCACGAGATCGATCAAATCTTCGAGGCGTGGTCGGAGGAGCGAGGGCGCAGCATCGAGCGCCTGCTGTTACTCGTCCGGGTTCGCCGCCTGCTCTCCCGGATGCTGACGGCGGACCGACCCACGGACGGAGACGCGAGGGAGATGAAGAAACTCCTTCGCCTCATCGACTCCGTCGAGACGGACTCGCCTCCGATCAAGGGCTGATCGCGGGGCGAACGGCCCCGGTCTCGGATCGTGCCGGGGCTGAGTCCCGTCTCCCTGAGCGCTTGTGAAGAAATCAATCGCAAGGAACGGAGAGAAGAGAGCAAATCGGTGCCAGCACCGGCCCGGTCGAGCCTGATGCAGCTTCGCTCTCGGCTCCCTGCTCTTTGCTGCACTGCTTTCACATCCTCTGACTTCTTCGTCCGCCTTCGGGTCGATCCCCGACTCATCCTGGACCGTCTTCGAGACCATGCCGCAGCTCGCCAGGCCGTCACGTCGGTTCCTGGTGTCGCCGCCGATCCCCGACGACCTGGATTTCCGGAAGCTTCGGATGCGGCGAGATCTCGTGCGCTCCGCTGAGCCCTACTTTTCGTTGTCGGCCGCCGCGGCGTCGGGTAAGGTGTTCAGGATCGTGAACGCGCGATATTCCAGGCACACCGGGGACACCCGATGACCGACGCCCTGATCTGGCACCGCATCCAGTTCACCTTCACGGTGACATTTCACTATCTGTTCCCCCAGCTCACGATGGGGCTGGTGCTTCTACTCTTGATCTGGAAGATCCGGGCTGTCCTGAAGAACGATGAGAGCTACAACATTGCCGCTCGGTTCTGGGGGCGGATCTTCGCGCTCAGCTTCGCCATGGGCGTCGTGACGGGCATCCCACTCGAGTTCCAGTTCGGGACAAATTGGTCCAGGTTCTCGCAGCATGCCGGCGGCGTGATCGGCCAGACGCTGGCGATGGAGGGCGTCTTCGCCTTCTTCCTCGAATCCGCGTTCCTCGGACTGTTTTTGTTCGGCGAGCGGAAGCTCGGCCCGCGCTGGCATCTCGCCACGGCCGTCGCAATGTTTCTCGGCTCGTGGCTGTCGGGCTACTTCATCATCGCCACAAACGCCTTCATGCAACACCCGGTGGGTTTTGAAACCGGCCCCGATGGGACCCTCCGACTGGCCGACTTCGGCGCGTTCGTGCTGAACCCCTGGGCGATCTGGCAGTACGCGCACAACATGACCGCGTCCGTCATCACGGGGTCGTTCGTGGTCGCGTCGGTCGGGGCGTACTGGGCCCTGATGAGCCAGCACAAGGTGCAGGCGGCGATCTGCCTGCGAACCGGCGTCATCGTCGGCATCATCGCGTGCATCGTGGTCCTGTTCCCGACCGGCGATCAGCACGGCAAGATGGTCGCCGACCATCAGCCGGTGACCCTCGCCGCGATGGAGGGCGTCTTTTTCAGCGGCCCGATGGCCGAGTTGGCGATCATCGGTCAGCCGGATGTGCTTCACCACCGGCTCGAGAACCCGATCGTCGTCCCGGGCATCCTCAGCTTCCTGGCGTACGGCAGCTTCGGCAGCACGGTGAAGGGACTGGAGGATTTCCCCACCGAGGTCTGGCCGCACAACATCGAATTGCTCTACTATTCTTATCACATCATGGCCGGGCTGGGGACGATGTTCCTGATCGTGATGGGCTCGGCGGCTTACCTGCTCTGGCGCGGGCGGCTGGAACAGAACCGGCGGATGCTCTGGGTCCTGATGCTCGCAGCGCCCTTTCCGTTCATCGCGAACACGGCGGGATGGTGGACGGCCGAGCTGGGGCGTCAGCCGTGGGTCGTGTACGGAATCCAGCGCACGGCGGACGCCTCGTCGCCCCAGGTCAGTGCCGGCGACGTCGTCTTTACCACACTCGGCTTCGCGGGGATGTACCTGCTGCTCGGGATGCTCTTCCTTTTCCAGGTCGTGCATCTGATCGGCAGCGGACCTCAGCCCAGACCCGAACCTGTCGCGGCGCCGGCCTCGAATGACGCACCTCAGCCGCCCGCGCAAGCCGAGGGGGAGACTCGCTGATGGAGACGCTCTGGTTCGCGATCCTCTCCGGCATGCTGGCGATCTACGTCGTGCTGGACGGGTTCGACTTCGGCGTGGGAGTGCTGCACCAGGTGGTGGCGCGAAATGAGTCAGAGCGCCAGACGGTGCTGGCGTCGATCGAACCGGTCTGGGACGGCAACGAGGTCTGGCTGATCGCGGCGGGAGGCGTGCTCTTCCTGGCGTTTCCCAAAACCTATGCCTCGGCGTTCAGCGGGTTCTACCTGGCGCTGACGATCGTCCTCTGGTTGTTGATCCTGCGAGGCGTGGCGATCACGGTCCGGTCGCATCATGATAACCCGCTCTGGCGCGAGTTCTGGGACGCGGTTTTCTCCGTGTCCTCGGCGCTGCTGGCCCTGGTACTCGGCACGGCGATCGGCAACGTGGTGCGCGGCGTGCCGCTGAACCAGTCCGGCCTGTTCTTCCTGCCGCTATTCACCGACCTGCGGGTCGGGCCGCATCCCGGGGTGTTCGACTGGTACACGACGATCGTGGGCGCGCTGGCGCTCTGCCTGCTGACGGCCCACGGCGGCTTCTACCTGGTGTGGAAGACCACGGGCGCCGTGCAGGAGCGGAGCCGCGCCTGGACGCGCCGGGCCTGGGCCGTCTCGGTGCCGTTCTGGGTCGCGGCGACGGCCGGGACCTTCTGGGTCCGGCCCGAGGTGATGATCAACCTGCTGCACCGCCCCTGGGCGCTGGTGTTCGTCGCGCTGATGATCGGCGGCGCCGCGGGCGGCTTCTACTTCCTCCGGCGAGGCGCCGAGCTGGCGGCGTTCCTGTCGTCGTGCGCGGTGCTGCTGGGACTGCTGGGCGCCGCGATGGCCGGAAATTACCCGTACTGGCTGCGGTCGACGCTCGACCCGGCGCACGGCCTGACCGCGCAGAACACCGCGGCTGGCGAACACGGACTGCGGATCGCGCTCGCCTGGTGGACCGTCGGCGCCGCGCTGGCGGCGGCGTACTTCTTCACGCTGTTCCGGTCATTCCGGGGCAAGGTCGAGCATCACGAGCATGGGAGCGGGTATTGAATCCCCTGCGGCTCGCCCGGCCGAATCGGAAACCAGCGGCCACGGTCTGGACGCTGGCAGTTGTGCGCTTCAAAATGATGGGCACCTCGTCGAGACGGCCGAACACGGCCGGCCATCACCCCTTGAACCGCTGAGACGCGCCGACATGTTCCGACTCCTCACCGCGGCCGTTTTCCTGGCAATCGGCACCGGACTCTGCCCCGTGGGCATCGCCCAGCCCGCGCGAGCACAGGACACCCCGGCGAACGGATCGCCACCGCTCAAGGTCCTTTTCCTCGGCGATCGTGGGCATCACGAACCCGCCGAACGCGCCGCGCAGATCACGCCCGTCCTCGCCGGGCGGGGGATCCAGGTGACGTACACCGAGCGGGCCGACGACCTGAATCCCGCGAACCTGGCGAAGTACGATGCGCTTTTGATCTACGCCAACATCGATGAGATGACCAGGGCGCAGGAGAAGGCGCTGCTCGATTACGTCGAGGGCGGCGGCGCGTTCATTCCGCTGCACTGCGCCTCGTTCTGCTTCCGCAACTCGCCGCGCTATGTGGCCCTGGTAGGCGCCCAGTTCCAGCGGCATGGGACGGGGACGTTCGACACCACAATCGTCGACCCGGCGCACCCGATCATGAAGGGGTTCGAGCCGTTCCGTACCTGGGACGAGACTTATGTCCACACGATGCATAACCCCCAGGGGCGGCACGTACTTCAGGTCCGCGTCGAAGGTAAGGGCGAGGAACCGTGGACCTGGGTGCGAACCCAGGGCAAGGGCCGGGTGTTCTACACGGCGTACGGTCACGACGGGCGGACCTGGCAGAACCCTGGCTTTCAGGATTTGCTCGAGCGCGGGATTCGCTGGGCGGTCGGCAAGGGGCCGGTGAAGGACAGCCGGCCGCGGGTGGCGTCGAGACTGCCGGCTTTTCATTACGACCCGGTCACGACCGATATCCCGAACTATGTGCCCGGCCAGCGATGGGGCGCCCAGGGCGCACCCCTGCGGAAGATGCAGCATCCGCTCTCGCCCGAGGAATCGACGCGCCACCTGGTCGTCCCGCCTGGCTTCGAGGCGAAACTGTTCGCGGCCGAGCCGGCGATCGCCAGGCCGATCTGCATGACGTTCGACCAGCGCGGGCGGCTCTGGATCGCCGAGAGCGTCGATTACCCCAACGCCAAGCACCCCGGCCAGGCCGGACGCGATCGGATCATGAGACTCGAGGACACCGACGGCGACGGCAAGGCCGACAAATCCTCGGTGTTCGCCGAGGGCCTGAACATCCCCACCAGCCTGCTGTGCGCCGACGGCGGCCTGATCGTCCTCCAGGCGCCCGATACCCTGTTTCTCAAGGACACCGACGGCGACGGCAAGGCCGACGTGCGCAAGGTCCTGTTCACCGGCTGGGGCACGACCGACACCCACGCCGGCCCGAGCAACCTGCGGTGGGGCCTTGATAACTGGGTCTGGGGGATCGTCGGCTATTCGGGATTCCGCGGCACGGTCGGCGGCGAGCGGCTGAGCGCGGGGCAGTCGTTCTTCCGGTTCAGGCCCGACGGGTCGAAGCTCGAATTCGTCCGAGGGACAAATAATAACTCGTGGGGCGTGGGCTTCACCGAGGACGGCTTGGTCTTCGGCTCGACGGCCAACGGCTGCCCGAGTGTCTACCTGCCGGTGCCGAACCGCTATTACGAGGCGGTGCGCGGCTGGGCGCCGCAGGTTTTGCGGAACATCGCGGTCAACTTCCAGTTCTTCCCGATCACCGAGCAGGTGCGGCAGGTCGACTGGCACGGCGGGTTCACCGCGGCGGCCGGTCACGCCCTCTACACGGCACGCTCGTACCCGTCGCAATACTGGAACCAGACGGCGTTCGTCGCCGAGCCGACCGGCCACCTGGTGGCGACGTTCACCCTGTATCGTAAGGGCGCCGACGTGTCGTCGTTCTACGGCTGGAACCTGCTAGCCAGCAATGACGAGTGGACCGCGCCGATCGCGGCGGAGGTCGGCCCGGATGGCAGCGTCTGGGTGATCGACTGGTACAACTTCATCGTCCAGCACAACCCGACGCCGCGAGGCTTCAAGACCGGCAAGGGGAACGCGTACGAGTCTCCGCTGCGCGACAGGACACACGGGCGGATCTATCGCGTCGTCTACAGGGATGGCAAGCCGTCGAAAATGCCGAAGCTTGACCCGGCCGATGCCTCGGGCCTCGTCGCGGCGCTGGCGAACGACAACCAGCTCTGGCGGATGCACGCCCAGCGCCTGCTGGTCGAGCGGGGCAAGACCGACGTTGTGCCGGCGCTGGTGCAGAAGGCAACCGACCGGGCGGTCGACGCGATCGGGCTGAACGTCGGCGCGATCCACGCGCTCTGGACGCTCCAGGGTCTGGGCGCGCTGAATGGCAGCGAAGAGGTCGCAACCTCGGCCGTCGAGAAGGCGCTCGGGCATCCGTCGGCGGGAGTGCGGCGGAACGCCGTGCAGGTCTTGCCGCGGAGCGAGCGCTCGGTCAAGGCGATCCTGGCGGCCGGCGTGCTGAAGGACGAGGACGCGCAGGTCCGCCTGGCGGCGCTGCTGGCGCTGGCCGATCAGCCGGCCTCGCCCGACGCGGCAACCGCGATCGCGGCCACGCTGCGGAGCGGTTCCATCGGCCGCGACCACTGGCTGGGCGACGCCCTCACCGCGGCCGCGGCGCGGAATGACCTGGCGTTCCTGAAGGTGATCGCGGCGAAGCCGGCGGCCAGCCCGGCCCGGCCCGATCCGGTGGTTTCGCGGGTCGTCGAGCGGGTGGCCGAGCACTGGGCGCGCGGCGGCCCGGCGGATCAGGTCGGCACGCTGCTGGTCGCGCTGCCGGGCGGCGACGCACACACGCTCGAGGCCATGCTGCGGGGACTGGCCCGCGGCTGGCCGAAGGACCGGACGGTACGGCTGGATCCGGCGCCGGCCGGGGCAGTCAAAACGCTCGCGTCGGAGCTGACCGCAGCCGGTCGCGGGCCGCTGCTCAGGCTGGCGGGACTCTGGGGCGACCCGACGCTCGCCGGCCTCGATGCCCAACTCGTCGCGTCGCTGATAAAGGTGGCCGGCGACGAGTCGGCGCCCGAGGCGAGGCGGATCGAGTGCGCCCGGCAACTCGTCGAGCTCCGGCCGTCGAGCGCCGAGCTTGTGCAGAACCTCCTCGCGATGATCTCGCCCCGCACATCGCCCGACCTCGCTGACGCCGTGATCGACGCGGTGGCCTCGGGCTCGGCACCCGAGGCGGGCACGGTCCTGGTGAAGCGGCTGCCCGAGCTCGCACCCGGCGCCCGCGCCCGCGCGATCCAGGCCCTCTTCCGCCGGGCCGAATGGACCGCGGCGCTGGTCGACGCAATGGAGAAGAACCAGGTGCGGCTCGCCGAGCTGGTACTCGATCAGAAGCAGGCGCTGGCGGCCCACCCCAATGCGGCCATCGCCCGGCGAGCTCAGCGACTGCTCCGTCGCGGCGGCGGATTACCCGACGCCGACCGCCAGCGCGTGGTCGACGGCCTCGCCTCGAAGGTGCTCCACGGCGGCGACCCCGCGGCCGGCAAGCTGGTCTTTACCCAGCAATGCGCCAAGTGCCACCGGCACGGCGGCGAGGGCGGCCAGGTCGGCCCTGATCTCTCGGGAACGGCGGCGCTGCCGCGTGAGGAACTGCTGATCCACATCCTCGACCCCAGCCGCTCCGTCGAGGGGAACTTCGTGCAGTACACCGTCGCCACCACCGACGGCCGCGTGGTCTCGGGCCTGCTCGCCGCCGAGACGCGCACGACCGTCGAGCTGCTCGACGCCGAGGGGAAGCGGCACGTCATCCTCCGCGACGACATCGACGAGATGAAGGCCTCGAAGAAATCGCTGATGCCCGAGGGCTTCGAGAAGCAGATCACGCCGGCGCACCTCAACGACCTGCTGGCGTTCCTGACCCAGCGGGGCAAGTACCTGCCGCTCGACCTGCGCAAGGCCGCCACGATCGCCAGCACGCGGGGGATGTTCTACGACGCCAATTCGCCCGCCGAGCGACTGATCTTCCGTGACTGGTCCCCCAAGGTGTTCGAGGGCGTCCCGTTCCTGCTGGTCGATCCCCAGGGCGGACGCGTGCCGAACGTCGTTTTGCTCCGCTCGCCCAACGGCACCATCCCGCCCAGGATGCCGCGCTCCGTCGAGGTCCCCTGCCACGCCCCGGCGCAGGCAATCCACCTGCTCAGCGGCGTCAGCGGCTGGGGCTATCCCTACGGCGAAAAAGGCAGCGTCTCGATGATCGTCCGCCTGCATTACGCCGACGGATCCAGCGAGGACCACCCGCTCGAGAACGGCGTGCATTTCGCCGATTACATCCGCGTGGTGGACGTTCCCGGCTCGAAGCTGGCCTTCCGCCTCCGCGGCCAGCAGGTCCGCTACCTCGCCATTCAGCCGAGGAAAAAGGCCGTCATCGACCGCATCGAGCTGGTCAAGGGCCCCGATGCCTCCGCGCCGATCGTGATGGCGATCACCGTCGAGGGTGAGGAGAGCGGCAAGTAGCAATGCGAATCGTCGCCCCGCCGCGAGGGCGATCCATCGAAGAATTCAACCACGAAGAACATGAAGAACACGAAAAACGAGAGTGATCGAGCCGACGATGCCCCGGAGTCTCATCCCATTCGCCTTTTCGCGTTTTTCGCGGTGAATTCCGGGGTTCTGAACCATGAAAACTCACGACAGTGGGGCGATCGCGCCGACGGCAAGTGGAAGTCTCATCCCTTCCTGATAATCGCGTTTTTCGCGATGAATCTCGAGATTCTTGAACACGAGCAGGATCATGATCATGCGTTGGCGGTGTCTCGGCCTTGTGCTCGCGCTGGCCGGCTGGTTTGGCGTTGGCGGGAGTCTCAGGGCTCAGGAGGTCGACGACCCCGCGGGCCAGGCGTCTGCCGAGCTGGCCGTTCCTCCTGGCGATCCGTGGTACGAGCCGTCGCCCCGGCAGCGCGGGCGTCGGGCGAATCCCGGCGACCGGCTGGTGCTCAGGGCGCGCGTCACGCCGCACTGGTTCGGCTCTGACGGCGAATTCTGGTATCGGAACGACCTTGCCGGCGGGCGGAAGGAATTCAAGCTCGTTGACCCTTCTCGCGGCAAGCCGCAGCCCGCCTTTGACCAGAACCGGCTGGCGGCCGGACTCTCGAAGGCGGCCGGCAAGAGCTACACCGGCGACCGGCTGCCGTTCGATGAGATCGCCTTCGGGGATGAGCCGGAGCCGGGCAAGCGGGACTCGGTCCAGTTCCGGGTCGACGGCACCGACTGGACCTGCAAC